>JAUWXJ010000004.1 GCA_030616425.1 Desulfobacterales bacterium
TGAGATGGTGATGCCTGGGGATAATGTAACGATAGAGGCTGAGTTGATCACCCCTATAGCTATGGAAAAAGAGCTCAGGTTTGCCATACGTGAAGGGGGTCGTACGGTAGGAGCCGGCGTTATCAGTGAAGTAGTGGAATAGGATGCCGTAATTCGTTAAACGGTTGTGGTTGCGCGGCTCGTTTCGGCCTTCGGTTCACGTCAAACGGTTCTGAAACAGGACGCAACCGACAGACGAGGGACGTAACGAGCAGCGCAACCGATGAACGATAGCCGCCCTGTCTGAGAGCGTGAGAATTATTGTTACACCGGCCTGCAGCAGGTGGGAAACGTACGACAAACAATAACGAGTTGAGGCTATGATTACGGAACAAAAAATACGGATTCGGATGAAGTCCTACGATCACAAGCTGTTGGACCAGTCAACAGCGGATATTGTTGATACGGCCAAGCGAACGGGCGCCAGGGTTGTTGGGCCAATACCCCTGCCGACCGTAATCAACAAGTATTGTGTATTACGTTCACCGCACAAGGACAAAAAGTCCCGCGAGCAGTTTGAGATCAGGACTCATAAGCGTCTTCTGGACATTGTGGACCCGACTCAGCAGACAGTGGATGCCCTGATGAAGCTCGATCTTTCGGCTGGGGTGGACGTTGAGATAAAGCTCGACTGAGGGAAGAAACAAGATGCACAGAGGGCTATTAGGCAGAAAGATTGGTATGTCGAGCCTGTTTTCGCCCGAGGGACACCAGGTACCAGTCACAGTGCTTGAGGTTGGGCCTTGTGTCGTGACCCAGGTCAAGACGCAGGAGGCTGACGGATATAATGCCCTGCAAGTCGGCTTCCTGGAAAAGAGGGGAAAACGAATCAACAAGCCCCTTCAAGGGCATCTTAAGAAGAGCGGCACACAGGGGTGGGCTTTTCTGAGAGAAATCTCAGTTGACGACCCGTCGGAGTATACTTTGGGCCAGACTCTGGGCGTTGATATGTTCCAAGTGGGTGAGCGTGTGGATATAAGAGGCAGCTCTAAAGGAAGAGGCTTTTCCGGTGTTGTGAAGCGCTGGGGGTTCCACGGAGGCGGAAGGACCCACGGGTCTATGTTTCATCGTGCACCGGGCTCTGTTGGGGCTTCAGCAACGCCTTCCAAGATCATTAAGGGCCGAAAGATGCCGGGTCATTATGGTGACCGACGGGTAACAGTACGGAACTTGGAGATTGTTGATGTACGGCCGGAAGAAGCTATCCTGATCGTAAAAGGGGCCGTGCCGGGGGCTAGGTCCGGGCTTGTTGAGGTGCTAAGACCGAAGTTTGGGCGGAAGGCTTAAGAAATTAAGGGCTTCGCCCTAATTGGAGTGCTGGAGTGATAGAGTACTGGAGTGATGGAATAATGGCAATTTTTGCTATCCAATACCCCAACACTCCATCCCGCCAGAGGCGGATCTTCGACACTTCATGTGGAAGCCGGAAAGATGGCCCTGCTAAAGGGCTTGTGATTTCAACAAGTCGTAGAGCTTTCAAGAGGTGAACAAGGTCTATGGCCTTTCAAGATGTTTATAACATGGATGGCGCAAAGGTTTCTGAGATAGACCTAGCGGATGAGATCTTCAATGTCCCTGTCAAGCAGCACGTCTTGCATGAAGTGGTCATCATGCAACTGGCGAACAGGCGTGCTGGAACGGCCTCTACCAAGGGGCGCTCTGAAGTGCGAGGTGGTGGAGCAAAGCCTTATCGCCAGAAGGGCACAGGTCGTGCCCGAGCAGGCACCCGGAGCTCACCCCTGTGGCGTGGTGGAGGTGTCGTATTTGGTCCAAGGCCCCGCAGTTACGCCTACAAGGTGCCAAAAAAGGTTCGTAGACAGGCCCTAAAAATGGCTTTGACGAGCAAATTGCAGGACAATGCCTTGATTGTTGTAGACAAACTCGATCTGGAAACTGTTAAGACAAAGCCATTCGTAGAAGTTATGGAGGCACTAAGGGCCAAGGCGGCATTGATCGTAACAGACCAGAAACTTGAGAACCTTGAACTTTCCTCAAGGAATGTGCCCAATGTGAAGGTGGTGCGCTCGGAAGGTTTGAACGTCTATGATATTCTCAAGTTTCAACACCTTATTTTGCTTGAGCCTTCTGTGAAGCAGCTCGAGGGGAGATTGCTTTCATGAACCCATACGAGATTATCAAGGGACCCCTCATAACTGAAAAGAGCACCATACAGAAGGAGACTAGTAATCAGCTCTCCTTTGAGGTGGACCGTAAGGCCAATCGGGTAGAGATCGGGCATGCGGTGGAAAAGGCCTTCAATGTTCGCGTGGAAAAGGTTCGGACCATGCAGATGAAAGGCAAAGTTAAACGGATGGGTCGGACGCTGGGCAAGCGCCGCGACTGGAAGAAGGCTATCGTGACCCTGGCCAAGGGTGAGAATATTGAGTTCTTTGAAGGGGTATGATTCAGATTGACGATTGTTTTTTCGCCATAAGCGAAGCAATCGACAATCATCAATCCCAACGGCCAAAATGGACTCGTCCAAAGGTTTTGAAACAGCTTGTAGTAACTAATGACCAATGACTAATGGATAGCGAATATGGCACTTAGAAAAGTGAAGCCCACCTCTCCTGGACGACGATTTCAGACATATGATGCGTTTGAAGGTATTACGAGGTCTCGCCCAGAAAGGAGCTTAGTGCGACCTTTGAAGCAAAGCGGAGGTCGCAATACGGGTGGCCGTATGACATGTCGCCACCGCGGTGGCGGACATAAACGACGTTACCGCATCATTGACTTCAGACGTGATAAGACTGATGTCCCGGCAAAGGTGGCATCCATAGAATACGATCCCAATCGGTCAGCCCGCATTGCCTTGCTCCACTATGCAGATGGGGAAAAGCGCTATATTGTGGCGCCTCATAAGCTTTCGGCACGCGACACAGTGATTGCCAGCTCCACAGCCGATATTAAGCCCGGCAATGTTTTACCCCTTCGAAACATACCGCTGGGTACGCAGATCCACAATATTGAGATGCAGCCCGGCAAGGGGGCACAGATAGTACGGAGTGCAGGAACATATGCACAGCTCATGGCCAAAGAAGGACGGTACGCCCAGGTCAAGCTTCCCTCAGGTGAGGTACGTATGTTTTTGATCGATTGCAGGGCAACAGTTGGTCAGGTGGGAAACCTTGAACATGAAAGTATCTCTCTTGGCAAGGCGGGCCGAAAACGCTGGCTGGGCCGTCGTCCAAGGGTGCGAGGCGTTGCTATGAATCCGGTGGACCATCCAATGGGTGGTGGTGAGGGGAAGTCATCTGGGGGACGGCATCCCTGTTCTCCTTGGGGCATTCCCGCCAAAGGGTATAGAACACGAAAGAAAAAGAAAGTTAGTGATCAATACATCGTGAAGCGTAGAAAATAATGTATACACTGCATGGCCATGAATTGCGATGTTTGAGCCAACAGTTGTTCGTTGTTCCTTCTTCGTCGAAATAGTCCGTTGTGTGTTGTCCGTAGTCCGTTGCCATTCTTTCAACTACTGACAGCTGACAACTGACGATCACGATGATGTCCAAGAATTAAGAAGTTCCAATTATGACCGTTCAAAGTATACAAGCAAAAGAGAACTTAGATTAGGTGAGGATATGGCGCGTTCGTTAAAAAAAGGTCCTTACATTGAATCCAAATTGCTCAAGAAGGCGCTTGTAGCTCAGGAGAGTGCGAGCCGTAAGGTTATCAAGACCTGGTCTAGACGCTCGACCATCGTCCCCGAGCTGGTTGGTTTAACACTGGCTGTGCACAATGGGAAAAAGTTCATTCCGGTGTTTATATCAGAGGATATGGTGGGCCACAAATTAGGGGAGTTTTCACCGACAAGGACCTTTTTCGGGCATGCTGGTGATAAGAGGACCCGTCTAAAAGGGAAGATGAAATAAGGCGGGCCGTTGCCCAAATGATTGGCCTATTCTCCTTATAGGGTTCCTCCTTAGGATATCCTTTTACTGTATATAACGGCTGTTTGCAAAGAGCTGACACATGGAAGTCAAGGCAGTTGCAAAATACGTGAGGATCTCTCCCACAAAGGTTCGAAAGGTGGCAAGGGGAGTCAAGGGCAAGCCGGTAGAGGATGCTTTGAGCGTTTTGGGTTTTATGCCACAGCGTTCGGCCAGGGTCTTGGGTAGGATCATACGTTCGGCAGTAGCTAATGCTGACCAGAAGCCTGATATTGAGGTGGACAACCTGTCGATTGCAAATATTGTTGTAAACCAAGGACCAAGCTTGAAGCGTTTTCGGCCAAGGGCCATGGGACGGGCAACCAGGATTCTCAAACGTACGAGTCATATTACGGTTGTCTTGAAAGAAGAGTAGGATAAGAGGGGGCATTTTGGGACAGAAAGTAAATCCGATCGGGTTCAGGTTGGGGATCACCAAGTCGTGGAATTCTCGATGGTTTGCTGGCAAGGATTACGCTAAGTTTATCATAGATGACTATAAGATCCGTGAGTTTGTGAAGAAAAAGCTCCATCATGCTGGTATATCGAGTATTGAGATCGAAAGATGGGCCAACCGTCTTAGACTACGCATATATGCTGCCCGTCCAGGTATTGTGATCGGAAAAAAGGGAGCCGAGATTGAGCAGGTTAGGAAGGAGCTAGAAAAGTTGGTCTCCCATGAGATGGTGATCGATATCCAAGAGGTGAGAAAGCCCGAGGTAGACGCTCAATTGGTAGCCGAAAACGTGGCCATGCAAATTGTGAGGCGGGTTGCGTTTCGCAGGGCCATGAAAAGGAGTGTGGCGTCAGCCATGAGGTTTGGTGCCAAGGGAATCAAGGTATCCTGTTCGGGTCGTTTGGGAGGGGCAGAAATGGCCAGGACCGAATGGTATAGGGAAGGGAGAATACCGCTTCATACATTAAGGGCGGACATCGATTACGGGTTTACTCAGGCCCGCACGACATACGGAATCATCGGGATAAAGGTGTGGATATTTGGCGGTGAGATTCTTGAAAAAGACAAAGCAGAAACAATTTAGGAGAGCCCTGCCATGTTGAGTCCTAAGAAGGTCAGATACAGGAAACAACAGAAGGGCAGGATGAGAGGAAAGGCCTGTCGGGGCGCGATCTTGAGCTTTGGTGAGTTCGGGCTTCAGGCGCTTGAGTGCGGGCGCATGACAGCACAACAGATCGAGGCGGCTCGTGTTGCCATGACTCGTCACGTGAAACGGGGCGCAAAGATTTGGATCCGGGTTTTTCCTGATAAGCCCATTACAAAGAAGCCTGCTGAAACTAGGATGGGGAAGGGGAAAGGGGCCCCAGAAGGCTGGGCTGCTGTAGTCAAGCCTGGCAAGGTACTCTATGAGATGGGAGGGGTCTCAGCCGATTTGGCGACAGAGGCCTTGCGATTGGCTTCACACAAGCTCCCTTTCAGGACACGCCTTGTGATGCGAGGTGAGCGCTCATGAAGGCAAGGGAGTTGAGGGAGCTAAGCTTAGAGGAGTTGGAGCACAAATTGGCAGATCTGACCCAGGAACTGTTCAATCTAAGATTTCAGCACGCCACAGACCAGCTGGAAAATCCTATGAGGTTGCGGCAGACTAAGCGTGATATTGCCGGCATTAGAACGGTCCTGAGGGAACGGCAAATAGCATCGAGCCGTGAATCGGGAATTGAGTAATCGATTAACTTGTAACGGAAGCGTAGCTCAGGGGTACTGATGAGACGTAAAGCAAGGGGAACAAGAAAAAAACAGGTTGGCACGGTCATTAGCAATGAGATGGACAAGACGGTCGTGGTGTCCATAGAGAGGACAGTTCAACATCCTGTGTATAAGAAGTATGTGAGGCGGCGTGGCAAGTGCGTGGCCCATGACGCACAGAACGTGTGCCGTAAAGGTGACAAGGTGATGATTATAGAAACGAGGCCTCTGAGTAAGACCAAGCGCTGGCAGGTGAGTGAGGTTCTGGAGAAGGCACTTTGAGAGGACTATTGCACGGATGATACGGGCGGAAACCAAACTATTAGCAGCCGACAACTCAGGTGCCAAGAAATTGTATTGCATCAGGGTGCTCGGTGGATCACGGCGGCGGTATGCAGGGATCGGAGATACCATCATCGTTTCGGTAAAGGAGGCTATACCAAACGCCAAAGTCAAAAAGGGTGATGTCATGCGGGCGGTCGTAGTCCGGACAAAGAAGGAATTACGCAGACCCGATGGTTCCTATATAAGATTTGACGACAATTCCGCAGTACTGATCAACCAGCAGGGAGAGCCGATTGGCACCCGAATTTTTGGTCCTGTGGCCAGGGAACTTCGGGCAAAGAGGTTTATGAAAATCATCTCCTTGGCGCCAGAGGTGTTGTAACCTCACCAAGACTGAAGGATAGAGGAGTTATGTCAACTGCGAAGTGCCGTATCAAGAAAGACGACAAAGTCAAGGTTATTACGGGCAAGGAAAAGGGTAAGATGGGCAAGGTCCTGAAAGTCCATCGTGACCGACAGCGTATTATTGTTGAAAATGTGAATTTTGTCAAACGTCACACCAAGCCCGGCGGTCAAACGCGACAGGGGGGTATTATAGAAAAAGAAGCTTCAATTCATTCGGCTAACCTCATGTTGATGTGTAACAAATGCATAAACCCCGTGCGAATCAAGATGCAGCGCCTTGAGGATGGCAGAACGGTGAGGGTGTGCAGGAAGTGCGGGGAGATTATCGATACATAGAGTCGAAAATCGTAAATCGGGAATCGGTTACGCAGCTCGTTACGGTAACCGTCAACCGTCAGACGTAACGAGCCGCGAATAACGAATGACGATTTACGAATAACGAATGTTGGAAAGGTAGCCGTGTCGCATCTAAAGACCCTGGACAGCAATGAGATAACCTCAACACTGATGGATCGGTTTGGGTATAAGAATGTCATGCAGGTTCCGAAATTGGCCAAAATTGTGTTGAACATGGGGGTGGGTGAAGCAATACAAAACATCAAGATCCTCGATTCAGCGGTGCAAGAACTAGGCTTGATCGCTGGTCAAAGACCTATTATCAGCCGCGCCAGGAAGTCGATTGCTGCCTTCAAGCTCCGGGCAGGTATGCCCATAGGATGCAAGGTGACACTTCGAGGGGTGCAGCTGTATGACTTCTTTACCAGATTGGTTAACATAGCCCTGCCCAGGGTGCGAGACTTTCGAGGAATTTCGCCAAAGGGCTTTGATGGCAGAGGTAACTATTCCTTGGGAATTAAGGAGCATATTATATTTCCAGAAATCGATTACGACAAGATTGACAAGATCAAAGGACTAAACATCACGATTGTAACCAGTGCCCGAACTGATGAGGAAGGCATGGCACTACTTGAGTTGATGGGAATGCCGTTCAGGAGCTGAGAAAGGGGGCGTGCTTGGCAAAGAAGTCTTTAGTGGTGAAGGCAAAACGTAAGCCTATGTTTAGAACGCGAGCATATTCGAGATGTCCAATTTGTGGTCGACCGAGGGCATTTATGAGAAAGTTTGGCATCTGCCGAATATGTTTTAGAACTCTGGCGCTGAAGGGAGAGCTGCCTGGGGTAGTTAAATCGAGTTGGTAAGAAAGCGTCATTGGTCATTAGAAGCTGTTTCAAAACCCTTTTCCTTGCCTGGTTGGCCATTTTGGAAAGTTCTAAGCTCGCTTCGCTAAAATTGTAAAACTCTCCCGCTATGCGGGATCAAACAGTTACAATTTTGACGCTCCGCTTCGCTAAGAACTTTTGGCAAAAATGGCAAAAATGGACTCGTCAAAAGGTTTTGAAACAGCTTGTAGTCAGTGGTCATTGGTTATTCCTTATTCGTTGCGAGTTGCGGGTTACAACTGACCAATGACAAATGACCGTATTAAGGAGACGTATAATGCCAATTACAGATCCATTGGCTGATATGCTGACATGCATCAGAAATGCCATTATGGCCAGACATAGCAAGGTCGACGTCCCCGCGTCCAAAATAAAAATCGGTGTGGCAAGAATCTTGAAAGCCGAGGGCTACATTAAGAACTACAAGCTCATCAAGGATCAAAAACACGGGATCTTAAGAATCTATCTGAAATACGATGAGTTTAACGAGGGAGTCATTGTAGGTCTTAAGCGCATGAGCAAGCCGGGCAGGCGCGTATATGTGAAAAAGAAAGAGATTCCTCCTGTCCTAAACGGAATGGGGGTTGCGATACTGTCTACATCAAGGGGGGTAGTCACTGACCGCGAAGCAAGAAAGCTAGACGTAGGCGGTGAACTGCTCTGCAGTATCTGGTAAACCTGCTGACAGCCTGTGTTGCTGGGATAAGGTGATACATGTCTCGAGTAGGAAATCGACCGATTCAAATACTAGACGGTGTGAAGGTAACTTATGATCCCCGTCTACTAAGGGTAGAGGGGCCAAAAGGAGCGTTGTCTCGTGTGATACACCCTGATGTGGACCTGGATATAAAAGATGGTTTCGTTCACGTTATTCCATCTGGCAAGGCGAAGCAGACCAAAGCAATTCAAGGGCTTACACGAACATTGGCATCCAACATGATAACAGGCGTTACACAGGGGTTCGAACGTGCGCTTGAGATCAACGGTGTTGGTTATCGCGTCGATCTAAAGTCAAACGTTTTGACCTTGACTCTGGGGTACTCCCATCCTGTGGTCTACAAACTTCCTGAGGGCGTGTCGGCCGCTGTTAGCAAGAACAGAATCGTCCTGTCTGGGATTGATAAAGAGCTCTTGGGGTCCACGGCAGCCACAATTAGAAAATTTAGAAGGCTGGAGCCGTACAAGGGTAAGGGGATTAAGTACGTTGAAGAGAAAATTAAACGCAAGGTTGGAAAATCACTAGCAAAATAGCTATGGGCACTTTAACCTTGAAAAAAAGGGCACGTTTAAAAAGAAAGAGACGCGTGCGAAAAAAGATGTATGGTACTCAGGAGCGCCCCCGGTTAAGCGTTTTCAGGAGCGCGCGGCATATCTATGCCCAGGTAGTGGTGGATACATCCGGACATACTGTGGCGTCAGGATCTACTCTTGATAAAGAGACGCGGGAGCATCCGAAGTTTGAGAGTAAAGTGCAGGCGGCGCATTTTGTGGGAAAGCTTGTGGCGCGAAAGGCTATTGAAAAAGGGATCTCGAAGGTCGTGTTTGACCGCAACGGCTTCTCTTATCACGGCCGTGTGCTGGCACTTGCTACGGGAGCCCGCGAAGAGGGGCTCAATTTTTAGCAAGGAGGTAGACTGTTGGTTGGTGGAGAGATAGAGGAAGCTCAGCTAATAGAAAAGGTAGTCCATATAAGCCGAACAGCCAAGGTAGTCAAAGGAGGCCGCCGGTTTAGTTTCAGTGCCGTGGTTGTTGTTGGCGACGGCAGTGGTAAGGTGGGAAGCGGCCTGGGAAAGGCTAAGGAGGTTCCTGTGGCCATTCGCAAGGGGATTGAGCGCGCCAAGAAGAACATGGTCGAAATTCCTCTAGTGAATCAGACCATTCCGTATGAGGTTCTTGGCAAGTATGGTGCTGGCTTGGTCTTGCTAAAACCTGCTGCTGCAGGAACTGGAGTTATTGCTGGCGGTGCTGTACGGGCGGTGCTGGAGGCCGCAGGTGTGCAGAACGTGTTGACTAAGTGTATAGGATCTCACAACCCCCATAATGTTGTGAAAGCTACCCTTGAGGGTCTGAGTGGACTGCGCAGCCGAGAGACGATTGCAGCAAGGCGCGGCAAGGACCCTGCTGAGATATAAGTGTGACAATTGTTTGATCGTTGTGCCGTAGAAGCTGTTTCGTTGTTCGTTGGATTGAGGCAAATTGTAAGCTACGGACCACTGACAATCTAGGGAAGGGATTACATGTCTAAAATACTTAGGATAACGCTAAAAAAAAGTATGATAGGCAGACCCGAAAAACATCGAAGGGTGATCCGCAGCCTGGGATTGAGAAAGTTGAACAAGACGGTTGCCTTGAAAGAGACACCCACGATCAGAGGAATGATTCGAAAAGTGTCCCACATGTTGGAGGTAGAGGAGAAGGCTGATGAAGCTGAATGAGCTGTCGCCTCCAAAGGGGGCGCGCAAGAAAGTTAAACGGCTTGGCCGAGGACCGGGCTCAGGGCACGGCAAGACCGCAGGCAGGGGAAGCAAGGGCCAAAAGTCCCGCTCTGGCGGCAACATCAGGCCCGGATATGAAGGAGGGCAGATGCCCCTGCAGCGCCGCCTGCCCAAGCGGGGATTTACCAATATCTTTAGAAAAGAATTTGCGGTTGTCAACATACGTGATCTGGAGCGGTTTGAAAGAGGCTCGGTTGTGGACAAAACCGCGCTAACAGGTGCAGGCTTGCTAAAACGAAATTCAGATGGCGTCAAGCTGTTGGGACACGGTACGATTGACTATCCACTGGTGCTGAAAGTTGACCGGTGCAGTAAATCAGCACGGGCGAAGCTGGAGGCTGTTGGAGGCAAGGTGGAGTTCGTTTAATTAGAAGGAGTTAAAGAGGAATTGATAAGTTAATATGGTCGGTGGCTTTCAAAATATATTTAAGATTCCTGAGTTAAAAAAGCGCATTCTGTTCACCTTCGGCATGTTGATGGTGTATCGCATTGGGTGTGCAGTTCCAACGCCCGGGATCGACGCAGATGCCCTTGCCACATTTTTTGCCCGTGCACGGGGGACTCTCTTAGGGCTGTTTGACATGTTTTCGGGTGGCGCCCTTGAGCGGCTTTCAGTGTTTGCTCTGGGGATTATGCCGTACATAAGCGCCTCGATCATATTGCAGCTTCTGACCGTGGTGATTCCCCACCTGGACAGGCTATCCAAGGAAGGAGAGTCCGGGCGGAAAAAGATTACGCAGTATACACGTTACGGTACTGTCATTCTAAGTATAATCCAGGGGTTCGGAATCAGCATCGGGCTCGAAACCATGACCACACCTGGAGGTGCAGCGGTAGTCGCCGATCCTGGCTGGAGCTTTAGGTTTATGACAGTGCTTACCCTGACTGCGGGTACAGCCTTTATCATGTGGCTTGGGGAACAGATAACTGAGCGGGGAATTGGGAATGGTATATCCCTTATAATATTTGCAGGTATTGTAGCGCGTATGCCGAGCGCTATTGGCAATACCTTCCGTTTGATGAGAACCGGCGAGATGGCGGCTTTTCTGGCGTTGGTATTAGTCGCACTGATGGTCGTAGTCGTGGCGGTTATCATATTCGTGGAGCGGGGCCAGAGGCGGATTCCAGTACAATATGCCAAACGGATCGTTGGCCGCAGGATGTATGGCGGTCAGGCCACGCATTTGCCCCTTAAGATTAATACGGCGGGCGTAATTCCGCCCATTTTTGCGTCTTCTATCATTATGTTTCCAGCCACGGTGGCCAATTTCATAAAGGTCCCGTGGATGCAGAGCGTTGCCGAGGCCATGGCACCCGGTGGTATCATATACAACCTTGTGTACGTTGGCTTTATTATCTTCTTCTGTTATTTTTATACTGCCGTTACGTTCAACCCAGTTGATGTGGCTGATAATATGAAGAAGTACGGAGGCTATATCCCCGGTATCAGGCCTGGCAAGCGCACAGCTGACTATATCGACAGGGTGCTGACACGCATAACCTTTGGTGGGGCCATTTACGTGTCAGCGGTTTGCGTGTTGCCGACACTATTGATTTCCAGATTTAACGTTCCTTTTTACTTTGGGGGTACAGCCCTTTTGATCGTGGTGGGGGTGGCCATAGATACTATCAGTCAAATGGAGAGCCACATGCTAGCCCGACACTACGAGGGTTTTATGAAAAAAGGGGGAGGCATTAAGGGCCGATATTGATATGGTCATCTTGAAGTCTCCAAGCGAGATTGAAAAGATCAGCCAGAGTAATGTTATAGTCGCAGAGATTCTTGAAATTTTGCAGCAAAAGGTAAAACCTGGCTCCGATACAGCAACACTGGATAAACTTTCCGAGGAACTGGCCCTTGCGAGAAATGCGAGCCCTGCTTTTAAAGGATATCGAGGTTATCCGTACAGCCTGTGTACATCACTTAACCAGCAAGTTGTCCACGGTTTTCCATCCAAGCGTCTCCTCAAGGAAGGGGATATACTTAGCATGGATTTTGGTATTTTCTATAATGGTTATTATGGGGATGCAGCCATAACTGTACCCGTAGGCAAGGTGTCGAAGGTCGCTGAGCGACTAATGAAAGCCACCAAAAAAGCCCTTCACTTAGGGATTGAGCAGGCGGTACCAGGTAAACGGTTGTCTGATATTTCCCACGCAATTCAAAGCTGTGTGGAGGCAGCTGGGTTCTCGGTTGTCAGGAAATTTGTAGGACATGGCATAGGAAAGGCCTTGCACGAGGATCCTCAGGTACCTAACTATGGTGAGCCGGGCATGGGAATTCGCTTGAAACCAGGTATGGTCCTTGCTATTGAGCCAATGGTAAATGTTGGTAGCTATGAGGTAAAGACCTTAGAGGACGGATGGACAACAGTGACAAAAGACGGGAGCTTGTCGGCCCATTTTGAGCATACCATTGCAGTTACAGAAGATGGGCCAGTTATCCTAAGTACTACAAACGGGAAAGCATAAACGCCCAAAGAAGAACCGATTCAGGTTCAAGGAAAGGTAGTAGAAACTCTGCCCAATGCCATGTTTCGAGTGGAGTTGGAAAACAAGCACATGGCCTTAGCCCATGTTTCCGGGAAAATGAGGATGCATTTTATTAAGATTCTTGCTGGTGACATCGTGACCGTTGAACTTTCTCCGTATGATTTGTCGCGGGGCAGGATAATATATCGGGCCAAGTGACGGGAATAGGAAAGAACAATGAAAGTAAGGGCATCAGTAAAGAAGATGTGCAACAAGTGTAAGATTATTCGTCGCAAGGGGACTGTTAGAGTCATTTGCGAGAATAAAAGGCACAAGCAAAGGCAAGGATAAAGGCGCTAATTGTTATTCGTTATTTGTTAATCGGATATCTGATAACGAATAACCAGTGACGAATAACCAATAACCAAACTGAGGGGAGGAAAAAGATTGGCACGGATCGCAGGTGTTGATTTGCCAAGGAACAAACGGGTCGAGGTAGGTTTGACCTATATCTATGGTATTGGGCGCAGCACGTCCAGGAAGATATTACTGGAGGCCGGTGTAGACTTTGACACAAAGACCGACCAATTAGGGGAGGACCAGGTTACGGCCATACGCAAGATCATCGATAGTCAATGCAGAGTTGAGGGGGAGCTTCGCACTGAAGCCTCAATGAACATAAAGCGATTGATGGAACTGGGGTGCTACCGTGGTCTGAGACACCGAAAATCACTCCCAGTTCGAGGGCAGCGAACCAGTACCAACGCCAGGACCCGGAAGGGTCCACGTCGCACTGTTGTGGGGAGGAGAAAGAGATAGGAGGAAATGCGCATATGGCAAAGCACTCTCGAAAAGGGAAAGAAAAGAAGCACATTCCAAATGGGATAGCCCATGTCCAGTCTACCTTTAATAATACAATTGTGACCATCACCGACCCTGCGGGCAATGTAGTGGCATGGTCCAGCGCTGGGACGCAGGGTTTCAAGGGTTCGCGGAAAAGCACCCCCTTTGCCGCTCAGCTGGCGGCCGAGGCTGCCGCCAAGAAGGCCATGGAACACGGGATGAAAAATGTTGAGGTCTATGTAAAAGGTCCTGGTGCAGGCCGGGAGGCTGCGTTGCGTGCCCTTCAGGCAGCGGGGTTTAGAGTCGTTTTGATCAAAGATGTGACCCCCATTCCGCACAACGGTTGTCGCCCGCCCAAGCGGCGCAGGGTGTGAAAGGAGGAGTATTTTGGGTCGATATATCGGTTCGGTATGCAGGCTGTGCCGACGGGAAAATCTGAAGATATTTTTAAAAGGAGATCGATGTTATTCTGATAAATGTGCCTTTGACCGTAGAGGGTATGTCCCAGGCCAGCATGGACAGCGACGGCGGAAGTTTTCCGACTATGGTATCCAACTTCGGGAGAAGCAGAAAGTCAAACGTATGTATGGCTTGCTGGAAGGCCAGTTCCATGGTTTGCTCAACAAAGCCGAGCGTGCACGGGGCATAACCGGGACTAACCTTTTGATTTTTCTGGAGCGCCGGTTGGACAATGTAGTCTTCCGTTTAGGGTTTACCGATTCCCGAGCACAGGGCAGGCAGTTCGTGCGCCATGACCACTTCACGGTCAATAGCAAGAAGATGAATGTTCCGTCTCACCTAGTAAAGGTAGGTGACGTAATAGAAGTGCGCGAGAAGAGTCGAAAGATAGCCGTTATTTCCGATGCTATGGATGCTGTGGTGCGACGCGGTATCCCGGCATGGCTTGAACTTTCAAAGGAACATTTCAGGGGAACGGTTAAGGCCTATCCCACTCGAGAAGAATTGACGATGCCGGTTCAGGAGCAACTGATAGTGGAACTATATTCTAAATAATGAATCAGAGCACACCAAGCCTAGTTTAGACCCCATATAAATACAAAGCAACGGAGATCAAGCATGTCATCAAATGAGTTCATGTACATGAATTGGCGCGAGATGATCAAGCCAAGAGGTATTGAGGTTACCGGTAGCACGCCGTCCTACGCAAAATTTGTCTGTGAGCCCCTGGAGAGGGGTTTTGGCATTACTATCGGTAATGCGCTCCGCAGAATCCTCCTTTCCTCACTTCACGGGGCTGCCATTGTCTCAGTAATGATAGATAAGGTCATGCACGAGTTTACGGCTATACCGGGTGTACTCGAAGACGTGTCCGAGATTATATTGAACCTCAAAGAAGTCCGCTTGCGAATGCCTGACTCGGGGCCCGGCGGGCTCCGGATTGAAGCCTCTGGGGAATGTGAAGTTAAAGCAGGGGACATAATCGCTGACAGCGGTGTTGAGATACTAAACCCGGAGCTTCATATTGCAAGCCTGACAAAGGACGCAAAACTCAATATGACCATGACAGCCAAGGTGGACAAGGGTTATGTCCCGGCCGACACAAATAAAGGAGAAAACGATCCCATTGGAACCATAACGGTAGATGCCGTATTTTCACCTATTGAGCGGGTCAACTATGTGGTCGGGAATGCGCGGGTTGGTCAAAGGACTGATTATGATAAGCTCACCCTTGAGGTATGGACTGATAGTAGTATTGTGCCGGAAGATGCTGTAGCATATGCGGCAAAGATACTTAAAGAGCAGATGAATGTCTTTATCAATTTTGATGAAGGACTAGAGCCTGAACTGGAACCGGAAAGAGAGGAAGAGGAGGAAAAGCCCGTCAACGAAAACCTGTTTCGAAGTGTGGAGGAACTGGAGCTTTCGGTTCGCTCTGCCAACTGCCTAAAGAACGCGAACATCCGATATATTGGGGAATTGGTCCAAAGGACCGAGGGCGGGATGCTCAAGACAAAGAATTTCGGCCGAAAATCATTGAACGAAATTAAGGAAGTTTTGGCGGAAATGGGGCTGACCCTTGGTATGAAGCTTGAGGGCTTTATCACACCCTCCGAAGAGACCAAAGAGGAAGAGGGCAAGAAGACATGAGACACCAGAAAGCGGGAAAGAAGCTGAACCGCACTGGAAGCCATCGGAATGCCATGTTCCGGAACATGGTGACTTCCCTCTTCGAACATGGCCGGATTCGTACGACGGATGCCAAAGTCAAGGAGTTGAGTCGGTGGGCTGACCGGATGATTACCCTGGCAAAAAGAGGTGATCTCCATGCACGACGGCAGGCACTGGGAGTCATGAGAGACAAGACAGTGGTCCACAAACTCTTTGAAGAGGCGTCGGAGCGTTTTGGCCAAAGGGCCGGAGGTTATACCAACATAGTTAAAATAGGGAGACGGCGAGGAGACGCTGCTCCTATTTCATTGATAGAGCTTGTTACTCCAAAAGAGAAGAAGAAACGGAAAAAGAAAAAGCCCAAGTCGGTTAAAAAGACAGTTGACAAAGCCAAGAAGGAAACACCCGTAAAGGTGAAGGGAAGAAAAGAACCAGAGAAGGCCGAGACCTCAGAAAAGGCAACACGAAAGGCCGCCCCTGAAATGGAGAAGGAAGATAGCTCGGGGCCGGAAGGGAAGAAGGGCAGCAAAAAAGCGAGGCCTGAATCAGCGGACTCAAAGGCTCCTGAAACCAAAGAGGATAAAAAGAAGAAGTAAACAACCCCCCGCCTCAGAAACCTTAACCCTTTCTGCCGAAGCCTGAGGCAACAGAAAATAGAACAAAGAGGCTATCCATTGCAGGGAGCCTCTTTTTTTGTTGTTCAGGAGACTGGTAAAAGAGTGTGGGCCACAAATAGAAGAGGTTTGAAACTGGCTCTAGCAACTTGTCAGACGTATAACTCAACAGAATTGCCAAATTACACAAAAAAACGGAATCAGTTAAGAAACTACGGCGTACAGATATCGAGTGTTGACTATGGACCTATTAACGGGACAGGCACTCGCCAAAGACTCTACCGTGTTCGATTCTCGTAAGCCTGGCATGAATCACTCGGTGCATCAAGTCATCGTTTCCTTTTAGCAGAACTGGAATATAATTTCTCGTCAGGCCCTTGAGACAGCCTGTAGTCCTGTCCCGCTTTCCTTCAATCAAGACCTCAAGGGTCGAACCAATAAACTTTTCGTAAAACCTTCTGCGCTTGGTTGCCCCGAGGGTACGGATATATTGGCATCTTTTTTTAATGGTTTCAGGTGGCAGTGAATCTCCACGGGTTTCAGCCGAGGTCCCTTTCTGCTTGGAAAACGGGAAGACGTGAAGATAGGCAATTGGAATTTGCTCAACTAAGGTGCACGTCTTTTCAAAGGCCCCTTCGGTCTCCCCCGGAAACCCTACCAACACATCAACACCTATGGCCACATCAGGCACTACACTGACGATATGGTGAACCAGCTCTCTGTAAAAGCTTGAGCTATAGTGCCTATTCATGTTCTTGAGTACCTCGTCATCTCCACTCTGCAACGGAACATGGAGATGTGCACAAATACGCTTAGAGCCTGCCAGATGGCTAATAACATCTTCTTGCAGTTCGGTAGGTTCAATTGAGCTTAGGCGTAACCGTTTAACGCATTGGGGGCCGTCGATTAACTTCATCAGCTTACCAAGAGAGACAGCTGGGGTTAGATCATGGCCGTACCGGCCGAGATTGATTCCGCAAAGGACGACTTCAGCATACCCCTGCTCTTTGAGACCCCTGATTCTCTTCATAACAATTTCTGGCCTCAGGGACCGACTCCGCCCGCGTGCGTAGGGAACAATGCAATAGGCACAAAAGGCATCGCAGCCGTCCTGGATTTTAAGAAAGGGGCGGGATCGACTCCCAAACCTGGTGACGGGAAGATCCTGAAACGGGCGGGGAGCTGACAGGTCTTCAACAAGGGTATTTTGAGGCCCATGGTTCCCTTCACAGGTGATAAGTTGTGGAATCCGATCTTTGAATGAATTTCCTGCCACACAATGCACACCGGGCATGGAACTGAAGACTTCAGGAGAGACTTGGGCATAACAGCCCGTGACTACGACAAGGGCCCCTGGATGGTTGCGGATGAGCTTTCTTACGGCCTGCCTGGACTGCATTGCTGCTTTGCCAGTGACTGTGCACGTGTTGACAACACAAAGATCTGCTACGACCCCTTTGTTGATCGCATCCCATTCTTGGCATTGCAGTTGCTCCGAAATCGCTTCCGATTCATATTGATTAACCTTGCATCCCAGGGTTGTAATGGTGAATGACTTCATGTTGCCAGTCCTCTCAAGCGATCCACCCGCCGCCCAATACGCGTTCGCCCTGATAGAAAACAGCGGCTTGGCCGGGCGTAACGGCATACTGGGCCCTGGAAAAACGAATCTTGGCCGTGTGCAGGCCAACGGGAGTCAGGATGGACTCTGCCTCTTGGTGACGATAGCGGATACGGGTTTTGACCGACACGGCTTTGTCAGGAGGCTCGGCCGCGATCCAGTTGATATCGCTCACCATGCATTCTGTGGCAGCTAGGTCAGATTTGGACCCGATGACAAGCCGATTTTGCTCCCTCTCAAGACGGATTACATAGTATGGGGCCGGCCCGGGTATGCCGATCCCTCTGCGCTGTCCAACAGTGTAGGCATGAAGTCCTTGGTGGTGTCCTATGGTTTGACCCTTGGTGTTTGCAATCAGGCCAGGCTCAATGGGAAATCCTGCTGATACGGAAAGAAACTCTTTATACCCTTTATGTCGCACAAAACACAGTTCTTGGCTTTCGCGCGCAAGGGACGATGTGAGCCCGCAATCCTTGGCTATTTCCTGTACTTGTTTCTTTGTATAGCTTCCCAGGGGAAACATTGCCCTGCCCAGCTGTTGTTGGGTCAGGCGAGCCAGAAAGTAGGATTGGTCTTTCGCCAGATCCGAACCCTTCAACAGGCAGAACTCCCCGTTCGCTTTCCGGCGTATTCTGGCATAGTGGCCTGTTGCCAGTATTGAGGCGCCGAGCTCCTTGGCCCTTTCAAGAACAGGGCCGAATTTAATACGCTGATTGCAAACCATGCACGGGTTCGGTGTTCGCCCTGACCGGTACGCATCGATAAAGTAGCGAACAACCACCCTTTCGAAAGCTTCGGAACAATCTATCACTTCAAAGGGAATGTCGATCTGCTCTGAAACCCTCTGAGCCCAAGGATTGATACGGGACAATGGCCTGGATGGGGTTGATTCGCTGGGGGGAAATTCATAACCCGTTAGGAAATGAAGACCAATGACCCGGTAGTTTTCTTTCTTGAGGAGGGCGGCAGTAACAGCGGAATCAAGGCCGCCGCTCAAGGCAACGGCCACAGTCTTATTCATTTTACGATAGCGTTTCCTATTGTGCGAATCTCCATGACTCTGGGGGGACAGGCCGGGACACAAAGGCCGCATACGCTGCATTTCTTGTGCTTGAACTCAACCCTCATCTCTGGGCGCTTGATGAATAAAGCACCCGTAGGGCAGACTGCTGTACAGGCCCCGCAGTGTGTGCACTCAGTCGTGTTGCGCTTGATTTCTTGGTCAACTGCCTGAACGTGAACCCCGTGCTGTTTCAGGTATTGAACCCCTTTGTTATACTCCTTTCTTGTCCCGGACAGTTCCATGACCATGACCCCTTCCTTGCGGGGGAGTATGGTCGCCTTAAGGATATTGAAAGTGAGGTTGAAGTCACTGGCAAGGAAACAGACGATCGGCTTTTCTACCTCTGTCTTTGGGAATCGAAGGACAAGCATTCTAGAATACATACTTACACCTCTATAAAATCGCTTCGCGATTTTATGCGACGCAGCTACGCCGCTCAAAAGCGGTTTTCGTCAAATCCAAAATCCGAAATACTATGGTGCCTTAAAACAGAACAAAGATGTTTTGTCAACAGGCTGTTCCTGGGCTTTCTCAATAACTGGATAGTATGGGAATTTCATTTTTTGAGTCCGCCACAGGCGGACGTTATATAAAATCGCGCAGCGATTTTATAACTACTGATCCAGAGACTGCCTATAGACATGGAACATTCGCTGCAGGGCAGTAAAGTTTGTTAAGAAGGCTAGAATAATGAGACCGATAAAGAGTTGTTGGGTGATCAGGGTAAGGGTTAACACGATAAAGCGTTCCAGTCGCGTAAAAAGACCAACCTTGCACGAGATGCTCAACCCTTCAGCCCTGGCACGGGTATAACTGACCATGACCGAACCTACCATGGTCAAAAAGGTAAGCAATACTAGGATGTGGCGGTCGTGGAAGGTAGACCAGCACAGTATTCCAAACAGAACGGCTGCTTCTGAATAGCGGTCTATAAAGGAATCGAGGAAGGCACCGAAGCGTGACTCAAGACCTACTGTTCGGGCCACGGCGCCGTCAAGGGCATCAAACGGACCAGAAAGGAGGAATAACCATCCACCCTTGGAAATGTATCCCGCAGCCACTACCGCACCAGCAGCGGATGCGGCAAAGAAGCCGATCATCGAAAGGAGGTTGGGTTGTACTCCCAGGCGTGCCAACAGACGAGCAAGGGGGTCAAGTATAATGTCTGCCCAACTTCTTACCCAGGCGGTGAGTGTCCAGTATTCTCGACTTATCCTTGAAGAAGTCTGGTCTTCACCCCTGTTTTCGGACCCGTCCAAAGCTTAATCCTCTCTCTTGCCTACGATAAACTCCTCGGTCATCCTGAAGCCCTGTCCGTTTAAGACGGGGTCAAGCGAAGCAGCACAGAGCTGCCAATTTTAGTTTCCGTGGGCACAACCTCGTGAAGCGACCCCCTGTCGTTCATGATGAGATAGGTTTCAAATTGGACAAAAAAGGAGCGAGCCTACAGGATAGTGTGAATCACTTCGGCCCATCCTCTCGGGCCGGCTTTATCTGAATAGACAACGGAGTCGATCCCCTGGATATGCTCCCATTCTCCAGTTTTTTTCCTGATTACAATCGGCATATCCACATGCCTTAGCATGGGGATGTCATTGGCGCTGTCTCCCGCTCCCACAGTCCAGATTCTCTTGTCAGGGTACATATTGGCATAGACCTTTCTGAGAATCTGGACCGCTCTTCCTTTGTTGCTTTCTCCAATCATGTGGTAAAAACGGCCTCCCTTGCTGATTTTCAACCCCTTTTCTTGGAAGAGGCTTGCAAGGAGACGTAATTGAGCCGACGTATCGGAGAAGATGAAGGGCTCTGAGTACTCACGTTTTGCGGCCAATGCGGCCTCTTCAACAGGGAGCCCTGTAGTAGCAGCAATCTCCTGGATGGTCATCTCGCTGAATCCCTTCATGCGAAATTTTTTCTCATTCTTGATTTCTTTCCAGATTGCACATAACTCAGTATAGGGCATGCCCAACTCCACCACACGGTATGGTCCTTTTTCAACAAAGTCTACATCCTTCAAGTCAAATGTATAAGATGGCATAAAGATGGCCCCGCCGTTTTCTACGATGAATGGATTGCTAAGCCCCATCCGCTGGCGATAGACCTCGATTTCAGCCCGCGTTTTGCTACTGCAAATGATAACCGGGATAGACATTGACCGGAGCTGGTTCAAGACGGACTCGGCCTCTTTGAAATCGTAAGTATCATAATCGATCAATGTGCCATCCAGGTCGGTGAAAATGAGAATTTGTTTCATAGTTAACCTTCAGATATGCTGAATTAAAGCAACCTTCAATACAATATGAGATTACCTGGATGGGCGTCCACTGTCAAGTTGACGTGGGTCGGGATATGTAGTATGCATCATAACTAATTTGAAGACCACGTTTTCCATACGCCTGTTCTCGTTTTTGGTGTTGATCGGTCGAAGGTAACAGAGGGGCTTACCATGTACATAGAGGAGAATCCAAACGATATACAGGCTGCCGACTTGGTTGTGGGAATCCCATCATACAATGAAGCAAAGATGATTTCCTATCCCACGCAGATGGCAAGCGAAGGCCTCATCAAGTATTTTGGGGACAAAAGTAGCGTTATTATTAACTGTGACAATAACTCCCCGGACGGTACCCGCGAAGCATTCATGAATACTCCCACCGAAGTCCCTAAGATTTACCTATCAACCGCACCAGGGGTGAAAGGTAAAGGAAACAATATCAGGAACCTTTTCAAGAAAAGTTGCGATCTTGGAGCAGAGGCCAATATTATCTTGGATGCTGATCTCAAGAGCATCACACCGCGCTGGATAAAGAATCTGGGAGAACCACTTTTTGAGGACTTTGGGTTTGTGGCACCACTCTATGTTAGGCATAAGTATGATGGGACCATTACCAACAATATTGCCTATCCAATGATACGGTCCATCTACGGTCGCAGGGTCCGTCAACCCATTGGTGGAGACTTTGGCTTTTCTGGCGAACTGGCAGAGATCTACTTGAGGCAGGAGGATTGGCTCCCCGCTGTAGCGGAATTTGGTGTTGATATTTGGATGACCACCACGGCCATGTGTCATGGCATACCAATCTGCCAATCTTACATGGGAAGGCCCAAGATACACAAACCAAAAGACCCTGGAGAATCTTTGGGTCCCATGTTTTCGCAAGTAGTGGGGACCATCTTTGATATTATGACAAGAAAGGTTGCTTTCTGGAAAGAGGTCCGGTGGAGCAAGCCAACGGCGATTTTTGGTTTTGGGCTTGGAGAGATGGAAATGCCGCCGCCGGTCGATGTGGATACGGAAAGGCTTTATGACAAGTTTCAGGCAGGCTTTGATAGCTATGATCCCCTCTGGAAGGGGATCCTTTCCAAGAAGGTTTACAAGAAACTTTCCGAGGTAAAGACGCTCCGATTTGCGGATTTTGAGTTTCCGGCCAACTTATGGGCCGAGGTTTTGATTGAGTTTGCAGTCGCGCACAAGAAAAGTGCATATGAGAGAGAAAAGATCATGGAATGCTTGATCGCGCTCTATTACGGCCGTACGTGTTCCTTTGTGATTGAAGTTGAGCCAATGAGCATTCAGCAGGCCGAGGAAGTAATAGAAGATCAGTGCATTGTTTTTGAACGGAGCAAGCCTTATCTGCTTGGAAAATGGTTTGACACGTAGTGAATGTTTCTAAAGCCGTCAGGCGCAACCTTCGCGCTTATAGACGGCAAATGGGGGCACTCATGAAGAAAATTCTTATCGTTGACGACGAAGAGGTCATCCGTATGCTCTACGGTGAGGAACTAGAGGATGAAGGGTATAAAGTGATAACCACAGAGACTGGTCTAGGCTTGGTCGGATTGGTTGAGCGGGAAAAACCAGACCTGATTATCTTGGATATTAAGATGGCCGAGCACAACGGATTAGACTTACTACAGGATATCCGGAAGGAATTCTATAACATCCCTGTCATTCTCTGTTCAGCTTATTCTTCCTACAAGGTCGACCTCAAGTCGATCGCAGCCGACTACTATGTAGTAAAAAGTGCAGACCTGAGCGAGCTGAAGCGAAGAATCAAAATGGCATTAGAGGGACACATACCTTCCCAATCTACCCAGGAGTGAGAGAGGGCATGGAGATTCACTATGCTGCTCTGCTGGGTGTCATCCAGGGTCTGACTGAGTTCTTGCCCGTCAGCAGTTCCGGCCATTTGGTTCTCTTTCAAAACCTGTTTGGTTTGAGAGAATCAGAAATCTTTTTTGATGTCTCGATTCATGTTGGTACCTTGGTAGCTATATGCGTATTCTTCTTCAAGGACCTCAGGGAGATTGCGACCACACTTTTTTCGGCTTCTACTTGGTCTGTGAGTGAGAACGGTCTTTGGGAGAGCCTTTGCCAAAAGCCAGAGATGAGGCTCCTTGGCCTTATCTTTGTGGGGACAATGCCAACTGTTTTTATGGGCCTCTTAGTTCGGCCTGTGGCCGAGAAAGTCTTTTCATCGGTCCAAATTGTAGGGATTATGCTTTTTATCACGGGACTGTTGTTGTGGCTGACCCGGCGGCTTAAAAGAGAGGGGCACGATGTGTCCCAGTTCACTATTTGGGATGCCCTGTGCATAGGTACAATCCAGGGGGTGGCTATTTTGCCGGGGCTCTCTCGTTCTGGGGCCACCATTGCTGTAGGTCTGTTCAGGGGCCTCGATCGAGAGACTGCTGCCAGGTATTCCTTTCTTTTATCCATTCCGGCCATCTTGGGAGCCATGGCCTTGGAATTGGGCGGGGCCATGGCTACAGAGTTTCCACCAGCGAGGGCGGTACTGCTGGGGACCGTCATAGCTGCAGTTGTGGGGTATGCTGCCTTGAGAGTCCTGATACACATAGTGAAAAAAGGAGACCTTTATGCCTTTGCTCCCTATTGCTGGCTCTTGGGAGTGGTGGCCATTGTCAGTTCATTTTGATGCTCGCCGGAAATCGTGAATCGGAAGTCGCCAATTGGGATAGAATTCACGAATAACCAATAACCCTTTGCGAATAACAAAGCTGGAGACATTGTGAATCCTGAAATCTTTAGAGAATACGACATTAGGGGTGTCGTGGACAGGGACTTAACCGATCAGGACGTGGTTTTGATTGGTAAGGCGTTCGGCAGCTACCTGCGGAGCGAAAACCGCTCCAAGGTGTCTGTAGGTAGGGACTGCCGTTTGAGTTCTGAGAACTATCAACGCCTGTTGGTCGAGGGGCTACTTGCCACAGGCTGCGATGTAGTGGATATTGGCGTCTGTCCTACGCCTGTTTTTTACTTTTCGCTAAGACATTTAAAAAAGGATGGCGGCATCATGGTCACGGCGAGCCATAACCCTCCTGAGTATAACGGCTTCAAGCTGTGCAGTGGTTATGACTCTCTTTTCGGCAGTCAGATTCAGAAGGTGCAACAGATCATTGAGGAGAAGGGCTTTGTTGAGGGGGCTGGCAGGGTGGAAACTGCTGATGTCGTAACCCCATACAAGAAATTTCTGGAGGGAAACGTCAAGATAGCCAGGGCCCTCAGGGTGGGAATCGATGCAGGGAACGGGACCGCTGGTGTGGTAGCGGCACCGATTATGCGGAACCTGGGATGTGAGGTCTTTGAGCTTTATTGTGAGATGGATGGAAATTTCCCTAATCATGAACCAGACCCTACGGTGGTAAAGAATATGCAGGATTTGATCGGATTGGTCCGGGAAAAGGGACTAGATGTTGGGATCGGCTATGATGGCGACGGAGATAGAATCGGCGTCATTGACGAGAAAGGGGATATCATATGGGGCGACCAATTGATGATCATATACGCAAGGGATATACTTTCCCGCAAACCGGGTGCCACTTTCATTTCAGAGGTCAAGTGTTCCCAGACCCTGTATAATGACATAGAAAAACACGGTGGACGCGCGATTATGTGGAAGACAGGGCACTCCCTGATCAAACAGAAGATGAAAGAGGTCAAGGCCGAACTGTCAGGAGAGATGAGTGGACATATGTTTTTTGCTGACCGATACTTTGGCTACGATGATGCCATTTACGCCTCTTGTCGCTTATTGGAGATTTTAGCAGAAACCAGAAAGAATATCACACAACTTTTGAGTGATGTCCCAAGGACCCATAACACCCCTGAGATCCGGGTGCCCTGCCCGGATGACAGGAAATTTCAGGTGGTAAGAAATGTTACCGAGTACTTCCGCCAGCGCTACGACATCATTGATATAGATGGGGTACGCATTCTCTTTGAAGATGGGTGGGGTCTGGTAAGGGCCTCCAATACTCAGCCGGTGCTAGTGCTGCGATTTGAGGCCCTCTCACAGACACGGCTTTCTGAAATCCAATCCATAGTGGAGTCAGTGTTGACTGAGATCCAGGAGAGGTATTAGAGTCGTTCCTGGATATATTTCTCTTGACTTTTCGAAATGTTATTTTTTAATAAGGAACTTGGGGCTCAAGAACAAAGGCAAGGCTTCTCAGGGGGGCTCATGAACAAGACCGGTCTTATCGATTCTTTACACAAGGAAGCAGGTATTAGCAAAGCCAAGGCTGAGCAGGTAATCGATGTCTTTTTCAATTCCATTTTAGACGCCCTCGCCAGGGGTGACAGGGCGGAAATACGGGGCTTTTGCAGTATCTTTGTGAAGGATTACAAAGGCTATGTTGGGAGGAACCCAAAGACTGGCGCGCTGGTCCAGATACCGGCCAAAAAGCTTCCTTTCTTCAAGTGTGGAAAAGAATTGAAAGAACGGGTCGATTACTGAAGATCTCTAGGGATCATAAACAACATTATTTTTAGGCTGAGTAAGAAAGGTAAGATCAAGAGGACCAGCCGCGGCGCCTATAAGGCTGTCGTATAATATCTATCCCCCTATATTCCATCCCATAAAAGATAGCCCTCCGAGATAACACTGTCCTTACGGACGGAATGATGAGTGTTCAGTCCCTTCAAGCAGGCGTCTGATGTTCTCTGTATGGCGGATAAATATGAATACTGCCATGATAAGAGCGCAGCCTGTTATGGGGACCGAGTGCGTCGCAAGCCATATCGCCCCCGGGAGAATAGCTGCCGCAGAAAGAGAACCCGCTGAGGAGTATCCCCAATGGCATAGTACTAAGATATAGACGAGTACACAAACCAGGAACACAAGCGGTGAGATGACAAGGAAGCAACCAGCAGCAGTGGCCACCCCCTTTCCTCCCTTGAAGCCCAGGAATACGGGAAAGAGATGACCGGTAAAAGCCGAGAGAGCTACCAGGCACACCAAGATTTCCCCTCTCCAATCCGAAACCCCTAACCAGGAGAACCCTACCAGCACGGGAATGGCACCCTTCAAGAGGTCTCCTCCAAGGGTCATGAGCCCTATCCTCTTTCCCGCCACGCGAAAGACATTGTAGGCTCCTATGTTTTTGCTGCCGGCGTATCTGACATCCACATCGCTAAAGATAGGTGTCAGGATAACACCCCAGGGTATAGAACCCAGCAGATAGGCAAATGGCAGCAAGAGCAAGGTCTTACGGATCATAGTGGGATAGCTAATCCTTCCAGCGGGCAGTGTTGTTGATCGCGGCTTGACACAGGGGGATGTAATCAAGGGCCTTATGATGGACCCCTAGGTCCGGGTAAGACCTGAGCACAGTTTTGAAGCGTTCTAGAGCTGCCTTGTAACGCTTGCTCTTATAATAGAACAGACCCACATAGAACTCGTGTTCAGCCAAGTTTCTGTTACAGTCCTTCATGTGTTCCCCGGCCTTTCTGGCATAAGGACTGGTGGGATAGCTGCGGATTAACCTTTCAAAGGTTTGAAGCGCATCCCGGGCCATGGTTTGATCTCTATCAATTGTCTGGAGCCGATCAAAATAGCATCGCCCTATCTGATAAACCACGTACGGGACAGCCTCATTCTTGGGATGGAGGTTTTCGAATTCCTCATAGGCAAAAACAGCTTCCTCGTACTCATTACGGTGGTAGTGAGCATCCCCTATCTTGAGCTCGGCCAACATGGCATACCGGCTGAATGGATACCAGTCCTTCAGTTTTTCAAAAGATTCGATAGCCTTTCTGTAGTCATTGTCCTGGAAGGCCTCCATCCCTTTTTCGGCAAGCTCCCGGGCTGTCTTTTCCTTCTTGGCCTGAAACCAGGCACAACCCGACAGCTGTGCCCCAAGCAACAAGATTATGGCAAAGTAAAGGCCTTTTCTCAAATTCATAAAAATATTTTTATGACTCGACACAGTCATTTACCCATAGGCCTGTTAGTCGCCGGCAAGCTTCTTTGCGTATTCTGCTGCCTCGATCCCTGCCACACACCCTTCGCCCACAGCCTTGGCTATTTGCCACGGCTGGCCGGTAATGTCCCCAGCTGCGTATAGACCAGGAATGTTGGTTTCTTGTTTCTTGTTGATTTCGATAAAGCTTACAGTCTCTGTGTCAAAGAGGACACCAAGGTTGGCTGCCAGCTCCAGAGCACTCTTTGCTCCTCGCTCAACGAAGATTCCATTCACTTTCAGGGCCTCACCGTTTTTCAGCAACACCCCTTCCACCTCATTGGTTCCAATGACTTCCTTGACCCAGGTATCTTTTATGATCTTAACGTTGCTGTTTTTCAGTTTCTCGTAAAGGGTATCAGTGATCGTGAGTTCCCGGCAGATTAGGTACACGGTCTTCGCGTATGACAACAGGGTAACAGCGCCTATTGCGGCAGCACTTTCGTTGCCTACCACTGCCACGTCCAGACCCCTGTAAAAATTCGCATCGCAATCCACGCAATAGCTCACACCACGACCCACAAGCTCCTTTTCTCCTTTGACGCGGAGCTTTTTCCGGGTAACTCCCAGACAGAGGATAAGGGTCCTGGAGGTAAAGGTGTTACCACTCTCTGTAACAAGACTAAAAAGATTGTTTTCGTTTTTTGTTTCGATGACATCTTCTTCCACGAACGCTGCATCAAAACTTTCAGCCTGTTTCCTGCCGGCTTGGAGCAAATCCTTTCCCGAGATGGGCCTTTCATAGCAGCAAAAATTGGCTATGTGGGCCTTGTAAAGACCGCTTTTGCGTGCCCTTCCAAACACGATAACCTCTGCCTTCTTGCTGGCAGCATGGATAGCCGCCTGAAGTCCAGCAGGTCCGCAACCGATTATGGCAACATCGTATAAATCTTGATGCATTTAAAGTACTTTTTTCACAAGTTCTTCAAGGTGGGATTTTGGCACAGCACCAACGACTTGGTCAACGACCTTACCGTCTTGGAACAGGATGAGGGTAGGAATGGCCCGGATGCTATACTGCGTTGGGGTATTGGGGCTGTTGTCCACATTACATCTGGCAAAGACGATGCTATTGCCGTATGTCTCTTCCAATTCCTTGATAGCTGGACCGATAGCCTTGCAAGGGCCGCACCAGGGAGCCCAGAAATCCACCAGTGCGGGTTTGTCAGCTTTTAATATCTCTGATTCAAAGTTGTTATCGTCAACATCCAAAACACCCTGTCCCATAGCCATACTCCTTTTCTAATATTTTCGAGGCCAGCCAACGGGTTTCTGTGGAGTTACTAAGGGGAGCATAATATTGTTTGCAATAAATAATGCTTTCACCCCCAAGGGGGATCTCTTTTTGAGTCAGCTCAAACCTCATCCTGCTCGTTGGCGGCAGAATGCATTGAACCCCATGAACCAGGCACACGTCAATGTGGGATACAAGCTCAGTAGCCATTTGTAAATGGGTCAAGACCTTATGCCGAATATGGTGCCGTTGAGGGACTTGTCAGGCAATATTCAGTGAGCTGACCTCAAAAAGAGATCCCCCT
>JAUWXJ010000016.1 GCA_030616425.1 Desulfobacterales bacterium
GTTCCTCATACCCATGGCTATAAGCCTGGGCTTCGGCGTGCTCTTCGCCACAGGCATTACGTTGCTGTTGGTCCCCTCCCTCTATATGATTCTAGAGGATGTTCGTGGTCTATCGGCCAACCTGAAGGCCAAAGTGGCCTCACGCCACGCAGTCTGACAGAGGCATTTATATAGGGGCCAAGGGGGACATCCTTAAGTAATTGAAGCTCCCCGCAGCAAGACTTCGGGGAATGCGCTCGCTGGTGCGGTTCAACGACCTGGATCGACTTAGACTTGGTCAGCTTAAGCTCGTCATGGACTGAGGCTACGATGCTTCCTTTTGTGAGGGCTATGTATAGGTGCTCCTTTCTGGAAATGGATTTGGACTGATTGGGCTTTGTCTATCAACCGGAACTCCACCAGTTACGTTAACGTCTTTATTTTGTCAAGGAATTAAAGCTGTTAGGGAGATAGACAACGTAGAAGGAAGAAATATCCTGGGCAAAATCGGGATGATATAGGATTCTTGGGAGCTGCTGTTCTGGAAGCTAGGTCTTACGATAATTGGGAACATCAAACAGAGATATATAAAGCCCTTCTTTATGGACCTGCAATCCCTTCGACTTGTGTCCTATAGGCAGGATCAAGTTGAATGCACCTATCAAAGAGCTTGCGTGCTTCGTCTTTCCGCCCGTCGTCCAAAGCCTCCACTCCGCGCGCGAAAAAGACTGCTGCCTCCAGCCTTCCTTTTTCCGGGCGAGCGACAGAAGATTTTCTGGAAGCGATAGTGACCTTGAGTGAAGCAGCAATTTTCCGGGCTAGTTCCCTTTCCAATTCGAGAAATCCATGACTAGCACCCGTGATGGACTCTGCCATGAGGACTTCCGAGGTCTCTACCTTGATGATCCGGGCATCGATTCGCACCTTGGATCCCAAGACCATAAAAGACCCAAAGGCGATGCTCTGTGCACCCAAAATACGGCCAGCTTGAACTGCCGTGGATTGGTTGATCATGCCACTTTGGCCCAAGGCGATTTCCTTCACCAGGGCCGTTATCTTGCTGCGCTCGATAAGCTTCAGTGAAGTCCCAATCTGTTTGAGATCGGTTATCAGCATTGCGGACAACCCATTACTCAATGGCGCGTATTTTTCAGGGTCGGTCACGGAATTATTCTCAAAGGGTAAGATGGCCAGTGTCTTAGGAGGTTCGCTAATGGGACGGGCCATGCGAGATGGTTTTCCTCGCTCTGGAGCGGCACAGGCAAAAAACAGTAAGAAAGCTCCTAAGACCAGTGCATTAAGATTCTTAATTCGATATTTCAACATCTCTTGTTTCTCCATATCGTTGATCTAAAAGCCATAAGAGCTGTTTGTGTTTTCGGGTAATATTGCCGCATACAACTCCCAACTCCCCTCTCTTTTCCGCAGTGCTTACCAGCATGGCTTAGGAGGGCACGGAACTCGTGGCCTGGGTGGAGGTGTAATAACAGGTGGTAGCTGTGGCGTAGTCTGAGGTTGTCGTGGTTGTACTCGTTGTTGTGTATGGGGCCCGCTAGATCCTTCCTTTAGCACATCACCTGACCTTGGAGTTGATTGTGCTGCACTATGGGCCGAATTGAATTGCGGATCAAGCTTGACAGCATTGTTAAAGGCCTGGCTGGCTTGGGCAAACTGCATCTGGTCGAGAAGATGCAAGCCTCTTCCGAAAGACATAAAGGCTCGCATATTGGTGGTGTGAATCCTTCGTAGGGATTTTAGTACTGAAGGGTCCAGATCCTCTTTTTTCAATCCCAACATATCTAGAATTTTAAACACGATCTCTTTCTCAAGCTTGAAAAACTCCTGCCTGGGTCTCCCTATTGTTGTCTTGCCCAATTCCTGGTGATTCAACGTTTCGGTAACAATGGAGACTATCTGTAAATCGTCCTTTTGGGAAACGCCCATCTCACCCCAGGCAATATTTCTTGCAAGTAAGAGTTGGCCTGCTTTGCAGGCTGTGGCAGGATCGACGAGCCCGGTGGCCCCAATACGCATCTCATCCATAAGGGCCTGCATTTTTACCCTTTCCACCACTCTTAGCTCCGGGACCTTGGCAAGGTCTGTAATGACCATTGCGGTCAGGCCCTTGATAAAGGGAATAAGGTCAGGGGTGGCAACATTCTTGAAGTTGAGTACGGCAACCGTGTTTGTCTTGAGGCGATTTTCAAGATCTTCACCCGGTCCGCGTTTCACAGCTTCCTTAGCAAAGTCGGTCGCCTGGCGTATCTTGAGCACTGTTAACCGTTCCCGGACAGAGACTGATTTGCTGTTGTCCGGAGCGAGGGCAAGGTATTTCTCCCATTGCTGAATTGCTGCGTCCCGCTCTCCCTTGCGGAGGTAAGCCATCCCAATATCAAAGCGAATCGCATAATTATCTGGACTTAATGTACTTAACCGTATTATCTTACCATCCTTGTACTCAAACACATCTTCCCCTGAATCCTCATCGAACTTGATCGCTCCAACCGCCTCGTAGGTTTTGCCCGTATCCAAACGGCCCGAATCTCTGGCGGCGCATCCCGAAACAATCAGTATCCAGAAAAGCAATACAATTGTGACAAATAGCTTTTTCATGATCAGTACCCCCACAGTCTCCGTATTCTGTGCCATATATACAAGAATACCCGACTAGATTCAACTCCAATAGGTTGATAGATATCTGTGCAAGCCCAATTGTACTGAGAAGTAATATGAGTAAAAATGGTTTTTGCATTATTGCCCCCCGGGCAGGCCTAAAACGCACAGGGTATTGTGGTTATTGTTCTTATCTCAGAAGTCAAGGTTAGCTTGCCACTGTACGTAACAAAATAGCAGTTGACTCTTGAAAGGTCAAGGGTCAATATCTGCCTGTTTTTTCTGTTGAAATTGACAAAATCAAGAAAGGAGGCAGACATGATCCTTGAGATAGTACCTGTTGAACTTGGCGATGGTTTTGAACAATGTCATCCTCGGTAGCCGTTGGCGGTGTGTACATAGAGTGAAAGGGGATTATACAGAGGTCTCACTAGGGATAGTATGTAGCGGAGGCGGTTTCAGATTCCCAGGCGGTCACGCGGCTAACCTTGATTTCCGGGTCTTGCAGCAATATGGCCAATTGCTCTGCCACGTAACGTGCAATGTTTTCTGAGGATGGATTCTGATCCTTGAAGGGATCGAGCTCGTTCAGGAACTTGTGGTCCAAGCTCTCCATAATCTGATTCACATGCTTTTTCAGGATTCGAAAGTCGATCACCACCCCTGCCTCGTGCAGCGTAGCTGAGGTTACGCACACCTCAATCTTCCAGTTGTGTCCATGCAAGTCCTCACATGCCCCCTCGAATTCCTTAAGCTGGTGCGCGGCCGAGAAGTTTGTTATGACCTTGAGTTCATACATGAATAAAATCGCTCCGCAATTTTATATAAGGCGGCTACGCTGCTTGACTTACTTCATTCAAAAAGCGTTTAATAGACAGGTGCCCAAATCGCTGTTTGAATGAAAGGGAAACGATGTTCGACATAAATCCGCAATCTAAAATCCGAAATGGTATTGCTACTCTCCTTCCCCTTTGTACGGTTTTCCGCATTCGTTGCAGATACCGCGTTTATTGATTACGCCGATGCATGTGCCGTCACTGCACAGGGTGCGTTTTGAAAAATCGATTGCATCATCACCGCGTTTTTCTGTTGCCTTTGGCACAGGGATCTCTGCTCCGCAGTGTAAGCAGAATCTTCCCTCAAGAGGAACTTTTTCATTGCATTTAGGGCACTCCCTTGACGGCAGTTCAGCCTTGCAGTGAGGACACTTCATAAGGATTTCTAACCTCCAATAGTTGACATGGGGCGGATGCACTCTCCCCTTTCCAGTATTTCGGCGTGATGCTGCTTCGGTTTCCTGGCAATCGCTTCTTGAAATACGCGTTTCAGATCTTCCTGGTTACATCCGTTCCTAAGGGGGGTCTTGATGTCTACCTCTTCGTCGGCAAGAAGACACGGGCGAAGCCTGCCGTCTGCCGTGAGCCTGAGGCGGTTGCACGAAGGGCAGAAGTGGTGACTGAGGGGAGTGATGAAACCGATCTCCCCCTTTGCTGATTCAAACCGATATCGCTCAGCAGGCCCGTCATGGAATGAACGCTGAACCTGGAGAAGAGGACCAAGGGCCTCGAGCTTGGACCTTATCTCGTCTGACGAGATGTACTTTTCAGGCGCCCAGGCACTGTCCCGGCCAATAGGCATATACTCAATGAATCGGATGTGATACGACTTTTGCACAGAAAGGTCTGCAAACCGGGCTAGTTCGTCATCATTGAGTCCCCTGATCGCCACGACATTCACCTTAATCGGCGAAAACCCGACCGCCTCAGCGGTTTGAAGCCCCCGCATTACAGCATCAAAGCATTCCCGTCCGGTCATCTTGGCATACTTCAAGGGGTTCAGGGTATCGAGACTCACATTTATGCGACGGATGCCCGCTTCAAAGAGCGGCCGGGCCATCTCCTCCAGCAGTACAGCATTGGTGGTGATGCTGACATCCTCGATCTGTGGGATCCGGCACACAGACTCGACCAAGTGCAGAAGATTTCTGCGGAGCAGGGGTTCCCCGCCCGTGAGGCGAACCTTTCTTATGCCCAGGTCAGTTGCTACCTGGATTACCTTGAGGATTTCCTCGTAGCTCAAGATATCGGCATGATCCAGGAGCTTCAGATCCTTTACCGGCTGGCAGTAGATGCATCGCAGATTGCAGCGGTCTATTACTGATACCCTCAGGTAGGTAATCTTGCGGTTGTAGGGATCTACATTTGGAGCCATATGGGGATGCCGCTCTCAAGGCCTTTTTGTTGGGCTATCATGTCAAGGTGCAAGGTGGAGACCTGTTCAATGGAAGGATACACAGGGCGCTTCATTTTCCTGGTATCAACGGTCTTGATGTACTTCTTGCACTCATCGCACACATCCACCCGATAGTCCTTTTCTTCTTCGCTAAAGAAATAGTGTAATTTATTGTGGTCTCTATTGTCGCAGAATGGGCAGTACATTCTGATCGTTTGCCACTCGTGGCCGCAAAAACTGCAAAGGAAGGATCGCTCTCCCTCACCCCGGAGTATTGACAGGGCAGGCGCGCTGCCACAGATGGGGCAGTACCCCTTATCCCATGGCGTCTCCTTGTCCAGATAGGTGGCCAGCTGTTCTGCGCAAAGAGACAGGGACGGTCTGATGCCGCTGTATGCGAAAAAAGCGAGGACCTTGCTGTCGATTCCGAGTTCTTGTGCAGCTTTGTCAAAATATTCCTGACCTTCGCCCAAGAGCTCAGAAAACAGGGCTGAGGCCTCCAGCGCACCATGGTCCAGGCCATGCACGATCTTTGGGGCGGCCTCGGCCAGCACCTCGTTGGCCTCAGCAGCAAGCTGGCAGAGCTTTTTCAGCAGGGCCACAGATTCCTTGATAGCTATTTTAAAGTCTCCCCTGTTGATCAGCGGGAACTTCTCTTTTTGCTTGACTGAAAGGAGTTCATTAGAGATTTGGATGGGTTCAAGCTGTAGTTGCCCCCTGGTTTGCTCCTGGGCCAGAAAGAGCACCTCGTAAAAATCGAGTAGCGCTTCATAGGCTGGTCTTTCTGCCTTGACTGCAGCTATAGCCTTCTTAATTCGATCCGCAGTTACGGTTTCCTGTTCATTCATAATTCCCCCGTTATTCCCTGTGTGACATAGCACAAAAAGGGGAGAAGGTCAAACGACCTTCTCCCCTTCCTTGAGGTTTTCGATTCTACCAACTCGTGTCTATCACAAGCGGGCTGTCAAGTCGGTCAACGGCCTAACCATCCTCTTCATGGCCACGGCCCTCGATACATCAAAGGCCCCAATAGAGGCAACCGCAAACTTATGATAGAGTTTGGGGTCCTCTGTGACCATATAGATGACGCGGATGTCACCGGCATCCAGGAGTTTGGCCCCCTTGACCTTGGCTTTGCGCTTTTTCGCCAGCGCAAGCATCTCCTTCCGGCTGCCAAAGTTCATGGCACCCGTGGGGCAGGTCTTCACACAGGCTGGCAGGAGCCCGTTTTCTACCCGGTCAATACACATGTCGCACTTGGCTAGGGTACCATCCTTGGCCGCGCGCGGGATATTGTACGGGCAGGAGTCGATGACGGCCTGGGCATCCAGTTTCTTGGTGTTTGCCGTGTAGAGGACTGCACCGGTTGCTGAATCCCTGAAAATGGCCGTTGGGTCATCAGCCGTCATTTCACAAGGCGGCTCCAGGCAGTGGCGGCACTGATCCGCGAAGAAGAGCCACTTTAGCTTCTTTTTCACCACTACCTCTTCGAACCTTACAAGCTTATAGGTCACGAAGGAGAGATCCGCCGGGTTTTGATAGCTTCCACGATTCACTGTTTTCTCTGCAGGCAGGCCGTGCCACTGCTTGCACGCGACCTGACAACCCCTGCAGGCTGTACAGACTGTTGTATCTACAAAAAATGATTTACCTGGCATTCAGATCACCTCCTCCTATAGTTTGGACACGTTGCACATAAAGGCCTTGGTTTCAGGTATCCTTGTATTGGGATCACCTACGGCAGGCGTCAGCAGGTTGGCGCTCTCTTCCTTGCCGGTTTCTGGCCAGCGCCAGCCAAAACACCATGGGAATCCGACCTGATGCACAACATTTTTTCCAATCTTGAACGGTTTGAATCGCTTGGTCACGATGGCGGTGCATTCCAGGGAACCCCGCGCGGATGTGGCCAAGACGCGCTCGCCGTTCTTAATCCCCTTGAGTTTTGCCAGCTTCTCGCTCATTTCCACAAATACCTGGGGCTGCATCTCAAGGAGCCAGGGCTGCGGACGGGTCATGGCGCCGGTCTGCCAGTGCTCAACGACCCGGTACGTGGTTCCCACAAGGGGGTACCTTGGATCGCAGGTCAGATAGGCATCTGCATCCGTTGCATACACAGCCGCCGTGGGATTCATCCTCTCCTTACTCATGAAGTTCTTCTCAATCGGACATTCCAGCGGCTCATAGTGCTCCGGGAATGGACCGTCCGCCCGGCCCGGCCCAAAGATCTGGGCATGACCATGTTTCCTCATGATAAAGGCCCATTTGCTCTTGGGGTTCGGTTTTTCAAGGCTTCCGAGTGGCGGCCAGCCACCATCAGGCACATCACCTATCCACTTTTTCCCGGTCCATTTGACGACCCAGTCCTTCTTATCCCAGGGCCGTCCCTTGAGGTCCACAGAGGCACGGTTGTAAATAATCCTGCGGTTCACCGGCCAGCACCAGGAGAACTTCGGATAGAGCCCGATCTTGTTCACAGCGTCTTCCTGGCCTCGACGGGCTGCCATGTTCCCCTTCTCCGTGTAACTGTTGCAGTAGAGCCAGTTTCCAGAAGAGGTGGAGCCGTCAGCTTTGAGATAGGCAAAGCTGGGTACAAGCTGGCCTTTCTTGAAGCTCTTTTTCTTTTTGGGGAAATCAACGTTTTTCAGGAAGTAGCCGTTGATCTCCTTGGCCACCTTGTGAGAATCATACATCCCGTTTGTCATGTAGTCCCACTTGAGGTTCATGATCGGTTCCGGGAAGACCCCGCTTTTTTTGTAAAGCTCTTTGAGCTTAAAGCCGAGCTCCATCATGATGTCGCCGTCCGCCTTGGTGTTCCCAAGGGGTTTTGGCCCCTGGTAACGCCACTGGCTCCAGCGGCCACTGTTGGTGACGCTCCCTTCCTTTTCAAAAGATACGCAACAAGGGAGCATGAAGACCTCGGTCTTGATGGTTGACGGGTTCATGCCAGGCCCGTGCCAGAAAGAACCGGTCTCATTGTCAAAGATATTGACATTGACCATCCAGTCGAGGTTTTTCATGGCCTGACGGTTCTTGCCCGCATTGGCACCGCTGCACGCAGGGTTCTGGCCCCAGGCAAAGAAGCCCTTGACCGTACCCTTGTACATCTCGTCAAAGAGGTCGAGCCAGGAGTATGCCTTGCCGTCGTCCACCTTTGGCAGCCAGTTATACCCGAAAGCTTTAGCTTTAGTGGCATTATCACCAAAGAACGACTTTAGCATGCTGACGGAATACTTTGGATAGTTTTGCCACCAGTTGGCACTGATCGGATCCTTGCTCTTGGGTGTCCACTTCTTGTTATATGCCGCCAGTGACACGTTCGAGGCCCTTGGGGTCTTGAGATACCCGGGCCAGATGTGCCACAGCAGGCAGTGGTCCGTGGAACCCTGGACATTCGACTCGCCGCGCAGGGCATTCACGCCGCCGCCAGCCACACCGATGTTTCCAAGGAGGAGCTGGATCATGGCCATGGTACGGATGTTCTGGGTCCCCACCGTGTGCTGGGTCCAACCCATGGCATACATGATGGTGCCCGCCTTGCCGGTTTTGCCGGTAGCTGTATAGGCCTTATAGACCTTTTTTAGATCGGCTTCCGAGGTCCCTGTGATCTGGGAGACCAGCTTGGTGTTGTACCGGCTGTAGTGTTTTTTCAACAGCTGGAAGACGCACCGGGGATCCTTCAAGCCGCGGTCCATTTTCGGGACCCCTTTCTTGTCCATGGCAAAGGCCCATGTTGACTTGTCATACTTGCGGGCCTTGCGGTTGTAGCCCGAAAAGAGGCCGTTCTTGAAGCTGAACTTCTTTCCTACAATAAAAGGCGCATTGGTATAAGCGCTCACGTACTTCTTGTTGTAGAGCTTGTTGTCTAAGATGTACTTGATCATGCCGCCCAAAAGGGCGATGTCAGTACCGGACCGCATGGGGGCAAAGATGTCTGCCTTTGAGGAGGTCCTGGTAAATCTCGGGTCCACACTGATCAGTTTGGCCCCTTTCCTCATCGCCTTGACGACATACTTGAACGATATTGGGTGATTCTCGGCTGCATTGCTTCCGCTGATCAGGATGCAATCGCTGTTGCCGATATCGATCCAATGGTTGGTCATCGCGCCGCGTCCGAACGACTCTGCCAGAGCCGCAACAGTGGCGCTGTGTCAGATACGGGCCTGATGTTCGATGTACACAAGGCCTAAGGCCCGCATGAGTGCCTGGTAGATCCAGCACTCTTCATTGTCCAAAGCCGCGCTTCCTACCGAGACAATATCAGTAGTCCGGTTTACCACCTGTCCCTTTTTGTTTTTCTTGGTGAAGGTAGCATCCCGGGTCTTTTTTACGCGCTTGGCAACCTCGGTCAGGGCCCAATCCCATGAGACCGTCTTCCACTCCTTGGCATAAGGCGCTCTGTACATGGGCTCAAGGAGTCGATTCTCATTTTCGCTCAGCCCAGAAAGCCCAGCGCCTTTGGCACAAAGAGAGCCTCGGCTGATCACATGATCTGGGTCACCTTCGATGTTGATGACACGGCCGTCGCCTTTCTTGCTCGTGTGCACAATGGCCCCACAGCCTACTGCACAATAGGGGCAGATAGTGAGGGTCTCTTTGGCATACTTGGTCTTGAGCTTGAGCATTTGGGCATGTGACTTGACCGGCCAAAGGTCAAATCCCAGGCCGCTTACCGCAAGCCCGGCCGCTGTGGCACCAGAGATCTGCACGAATTCTCTGCGTGTTATTTTCATGTAGGTCCTCACCTTCCTTTCTGTAGAAGAAATGGGTTACTTGGAGACCTCAAGCTCACCTCCTCTCGCTATACGATTGTAATTAAGGTTGGTATTAATAATGGTTACTAAAAATGACGGGATAGTTGTGGGGAAAGTTATACGCGAAGACCAGGAATCGTGTTTGGTTTCCAAGGTTCTCTCCGCTGAAGAAGTGGGTTTTAGATTAAAGGTTATGCCGACGGAACAAGCTATGTCAGATGTGACATAACCTCCCTGCTTTATTAAATTTTCTATAGACCAGCATACTCGTTTTGTCAAGTTTCAAATCCGAAAAAATGCAAGGTCGGACATTGATCTAGGCGGGGTTCGCGTATTCGCGTTTTTGGTTTCAAAACACTCATGGTTGTTAAGAGGGGGTTGGGGAATGATTTAGCCGACAACCGACTAAAATCTTGACATCCAAAGTTAGGTTATGTAAACTATAAAGTCTTGGCAAATCCTTCCCGACCGCACGAATAAGACCTTGGGGCCCTTGGAAAAAACCCGGGCTCTTGGGGGGCTGATATGGCCAAATATGCGATCATCATTTTGTTATTTATAGCTTTGCTCCTCGGGGCAATCTTCCCTTCCTTGGTAACCTGCCCGCTCCAACTCTTCACCTCCGATGTTTTCGCTGCAGAAGAGCCTTACTTTATAGGGAACAGGAAGTGCCGCCTTTGTCATTTTGAATACTTCAAGGAATGGGAAAAAGACCCCCATGCTAATGCCTTTGTCCGGTTGGGGAGGATGAAAAATAATCCATACTGTTTGAAATGTCATACAACGGGTTATCGCGAAGCCCAAGGGTTTGTCAGTGAAAAGATCACACCGGAGTTGAGGGGAGTCCAGTGCGAGGCATGCCACGGACCTGGCAGCACCCATAAGGATAACCCTCACAACAAAGGGAGCCTTCCTATTGGAAGAAAGATTGACTATGAAAGGGTCTGCATAAAGTGTCACGATCGTAACTGGACACCAGAATTCGACTATGAGAAATACCGGAAGAGAATTGAACACAGGACTAAGCCCAAAGCGCAAGAAGAGGCGTCTCTGAGATGAAACACACCGGGGTGGTCACAACCGCCTTTAGTATCTGCACCGCTCTTTCTTTTCTCGCCGGAATCGTCCTTTTATTAAATATAAGAGCTGTCCCGAAGTACACCCGCATGATCGATACCGGAAAAGAGATTGTGGCGGCAGTATTGGATATGCAACTACAGGAGAAGAACTATCTCCTATACCACCGGGAGGACGCCTTAGACCGTGTCAAGGATGAGATGGACAAGTTAAGAAAATTACACTCCTTTTATGAAAAACCAGCAATTTCCGAAAAGGAATCAGCGGTTCTTGAGCTCGACGTATGGGAAGAGGCGATGAACCTTTATGAGCGATTGTTTGATCAGTTTGTCCTGTATCGGAAAGCCGTTGAAAAGAGCGTTGCAGATATAAGAGAGCTGGAAAAGAGCATCCTGGCAGTCATATATTCAAAGATGAATCCAGAGCGTGGCATTATTGCCTTGCAGGAGGTGCGCATACACGAAAAGGGTTACATGCTTTACCGAAACTATCCCGAACCCCCGGATGAACGCCCTTTTTTCGATAAGCGCAAGGAAGCAGTTTCAAATCTTCTTGTATGGGCTCACGAGGACAAAAGGATTGAAGAATTGATGGGACAAGACAATAAGCTGTTTGACGAGATCATAAATAACTACGAATGGCAGGACAATACCATCCTTGCACTCAGGAGGGAGAGCGAAAAAATAAAGAACACTGGTGAGAAATTCTTGGAAGAAGGAAATAAAAGACTACAGATTAGCTATCGCCGTTGTACATATCTATCTATAACCCTTTTGATTATGTGGCTGATCATGGCCGTTGCCATTGCGGGCACACGTTTTCGCTTATAAACAAGACATAAGGAGATGATGAGGTATGCTGTCTGTTAAGATGGGCATCCGGACAAAGATTATAGCCTCTATGTTTCTCTTGCTCGTTTTCATCGGACTGCTTTCCTTCTGGGTCAGCTATATGCATGAGAAAAAGAGTCTGCTGACCAGCATGCAGAGCAATGCCAGTATCTTGAATCGTTCCCTGATTATCAGTGTGACGAGCCGCAGAACTATTGCCGATAAGGTGAACCTGCAAACACTGGTGGAAGAGTTATCTCTGACCGAAGGGGTTTTTGGCGTATGGGTCATAGATAACAGCAGCCGAGTAACATCAGCTACATTCAGGGAGCAGGTGGGAGAGGTCGCATCTTTGCCCATGGTTTCGGAATGCTTGGAAAAGGGCTACTATGTCAGCGGATTTGACACTAAGATGGGAGAGGAGGTTTATGTAGCAGTTTATCCCCTTAAGAAGGGAGATCGCATTTTCGGGGTGCTGGAGGTTGCCTTTGAATTACGGGGATATCTTCGATCCGGCTCAAGAGATCGAATTCGGCTCCTTGCTCAGATGAGCAGAGACAGCCGGATTATGGCTGAATCCCTCAGTTACAGTATCAAGAACATGCGGGATGTGAATGAACTGGTCCATATTCAAAGACTGGTAGACAGGTTAACCAGAGAGGCTGAGATTATTTCGCGGATCATGATCGTTGATGATAACAGTAGAATCATAGCCGCCAATGACCTGAACAGAGTTGGCATGATTGCCGATGATAAGGGAGTCAGGGCGATCATGAACGGGGCGGACATCTATACCCGTCTGTTCCCTCGTGAAAAGATGTATATGGTCGATATGCCGTTAAGGGCCGGTGATGAATTCAAGGGCGTGGTAAGTGTCAGTTATGACGCAACAAATTATTACACACACTTGTCTGAAATTTTTCAGTTCGGTCTTCTGATCTCTGGTATGGGTATTCTCATGGGGTTATTGCTCTCTTTCCAAGTCGCCAACCCGATTATCAAACCTATCCAACGCCTCACAGAGGTTACCAAGAGACTGGCGTCAGGGGATCTTTCCCAAAGGGCAACAGTAACTTCTAAAGACGAGGTTGGTACCCTGGCAGGGGCCTTTAACCAGATGGCCCTGGATTTGGCACGCTCCAAGGAGGAAATTGATCAATATAGCAAGACCCTCGAGAAAAAGGTACGGCAACGTACACGGGAATTGGAAATAAGCAACCAGCAATTAAGGGTCATTCAAAATGAGCTGATGGAAGCCAGCATTGTCAAGTCAGAATTTATGAGTATAGCCTCTCATGAGCTTCGTACTCCCATGACCACCCTGTTGGGATACAGCGAGCTTCTTCTGACAAGACCCTTAAGTGAGACTCAGAAAAAAGAGTTTTTGGGATTTATCAACGAGGAGTCGATCCGCCTGAGCAAGATCGTGGATGACCTGCTGGATATATCCCGTATAGAATCGCAAAAGGATTTTCCATTTGTAATGAAACCAGTGCAGCTGGCTGAGGTCTTGGAGAAAAACATCAAGTTTTTTTCCAGACCAGAGACTGGCCACCGCATTGTTACCGAGATAGAAAAAGATCTACCCCTAGTGAACGCAGATCCTGAGAAGCTTGGTCAGATTATAAAGAACCTTCTTGACAATGCAATCAAATACTCTGCAGGTGGCGATATTGTGTGTAAGGCTTTTGTAAAGGATAATATGGTCTGCATTAGTATCAGAGATCAGGGCATTGGAATCTCCCAAGACGACCTTCCCCGTATCTTTGATAAGTTCTACCGGGTGGAGCGACAGGAGACAGCTCGTATTACCGGAACAGGCCTTGGGCTCTCTATTGCAAAGTATATTGTGGAATCTCACAACGGCAAGATAGATGTGAAAAGCGAGCTGGGCAAAGGAACAACAATCAGCTTTGGGCTCCCTGTTTTCAAGGATTGAGGCTTAGGATGAAAAAGATATTAATAGTTGATGACGAGGAAAAGGTTAGGAAGCTGGTAGAAGTCACGCTTTCTGTAGGCGAGCTTGAGATTCTACATGCCTCGACGGGCGATGAGGCGTTAGAGATAGTCCGAGGGGAGAAGCCCGATGTCATTCTTTTAGACATCATGATGCCGGGTAAATTGGACGGCTATGACGTGTGCAAGCTTCTCAAAGGAGACCCTGATACAAAGGATATCTATATTATTATGCTTACGGCCAAGGGGCAACAGGTCGACAAAGAAAAGGGGCTTGCCATGGGGGCTGATGATTATTTTATAAAGCCGTTTAGCCCTATGGAGTTAATGGATAAGATAGACAATATCATTACCTAAGCACGGAGGGAAGACGCTTTGCAGAAGATATGGCTTGGCGTAATCGTCGTCTTGATCGGTCTTGGTGTTTACAGTCTGTATGGCTATCTCCGGCTGGAAGCGCCGCCGATCGAAGAAGAAAGGATTTTAAAGCCGCCACTACCTGCAAATCCTGTTTCTGCCCCTGGGGTAACTCCCAGTGAGATATTGATCGGTTCATCTTTGGCCCTAGGGGGTCATGCCAGCTTTTTGGGCACCCAATACCTGCACGGTGCAATGTGCTTGATTGAGCAGATAAATGAGGAGGGCGGTATCCATCACCGCAAGATCAGAGTGATCGCTTATGATGACGGATACGACCCGCCACGATGTGTGGCCAACACAAAGAGATTAATCCTTAAGGACAAGGTATTTTGCTTATTTTGCTATGTGGGGACACCGACCAGCGTGAAGATCATTGATATAGTGGAAGAGAATAAGATCCCCCTTCTGGGTCTTTTTACCGGGGCCGATAAGCTACGGTTTCCCTTTCGGCATTATATCTTTAATGTTCGATCATCTTACTATCAGGAGACCGATGCTGTGGTTCGCTACTTTGTGGAAGAAGAAGGGCTGCGCCGGGTGGCGGTATTCTACCAGTATGACGACTATGGTTTTGACGGGCTAAAGGGAACACAGATTGCCTTGCAAAAATATGGCCTTTCTCCGGTCTCCACAGGGAGTTTTATAAGAGGGACGCTAGATATTGAGGAGGCCCTTGATAAGATCCAGGCATCCAAGGCCCAAGCGGTGATCATGATTGGTACCTATAGCCCCTGTGCTAAGTTTATAAAGGAAGCCAGGGCCAGGAAATATAATCCATTATTTCACAACGTCTCTTTTGTGGGCCCGGATAGACTTGTTCAGGAGCTTGGTGATGCTGGTGAGGGGGTTTTAATTACCCAGGTTGTACCGCCGCCTACTGAACGGATTCTTTTGCCCGCTACTGAGCAGTATTCGCGGTTGTTAGCTCAATATTATCCGAAAGACCAACCGAACTTTGTAAGTTTTGAGGGCTTTATGAACGCTAGGGTCTTGATCGAAGCCTTGAGGCGGGCAGGACGAGATCTTTCTCGCGGAGGTTTCATTCGGGCATTAGAGTCTATAAAGGAATATTACGTGGGAATCGGGGCTGTTATTAATTTCGGACCGCGGGATCACCAGGGGATAGACGACGTATATCTCACAAAAGTCAGGAACGGACAGCTCGAGCTCTTATTGTACAAATAGAACCTGGGGTATCAGGCCACCGGCAGGCGAATTTCAAACTGCGTCCCCTTATCAGGTGTACTCACTACATCCATTGTCCCTCCGTGTTTTTCTATGATTCCGTAACATATGAATAGACCGAGACCGGTGCCAATGCCTTTGTGTTTCGTTGTGTGGAACGGCTCAAAGATATGCTCCAGGATCTCAGGGGGCATGCCGCAACCTGTATCTTCAAACAGGATTTGTACGTATGGCTGTTTTCTTGCTGATTTTTCCACCTGATAACTTGCGGCAATGTGCAGGGTGCCGCCGGGCTCCATGGCGTCTATGGCATTGAGGGAGAGATTGGTGAAGACCTGCTCAATTTGAGGATTATCCACCCGAAGTTTTGGCAGGTCGGGGTGCAGGTTTTTTTTAATCTTTATCTGATTTTCTGCAAACTTATATTGCAGCAAAGAAAGGCTCTGATCCAGAATGGTGCCGATATCCGTGGGTTCTCTTTTTTCAGGCATCTTTCGGGAAAAATCGAGAATCTGTTGCAACATGGAAGAGGCCTTCATTAGGTTCTTTTCTATTAACTCTATGCGGTCCACTGTTTCTTGTGAAAGACTGTTTCGGTGCATGAGTAACATAGATAAGTTACCCACGGCAGGGGTTAGTATGTTGTTAATCTCATGTGCAATACCGGCTGCTATTTCCCCCAAGAGAGCTATCCTGGCAGATCGCGCCAGCTGATGTTTAGTTAATTCTAACTGCCTCTCTTTTTCCTTCCTTTCTGCAAAGATCCTGGCTAGATCCTTAGCATAAAGCAGGGCCTGATCCTCGATCGCTTTCAAGTCACTTTCTAGTTTCTTGACCGAGGACTTAGGTGTTTTTTTCTTTTCCGCCATTTGCTCTCTAAATTATTAATACTGACGGTTTCGTAAAAAGTCCACTTTGTTCACTCCGTACTAGGATTTAATGAGCAAGCCCATGGATGGGTCAAAAAGTTCATACAAATGAGTGAAAAGTGGGTTATGCAAAGGTCTCATCTTGAACTCGGCTCACTTTGCTGGCGATGGCGTGGCATTAGTTTAGGTCAACAGGATCATCTTGTCAATCTCTGAACTAAATCTGAGGGCAGGAGGACCTACTTTGGAAATTACTTCTTTTGGGTCTTCACACCTCAGTGTTATTCCTTCAAGGTCCGAACCTTCAACGAGAGTTCTTCAAGCTGGGCTGGAGAGGCCTCACAAGGAGACCCCGTGAGGGGGCAGGCCGCCTTTTGCGTCTTTGGAAAGGCAATCACGTCCCGTATGGAGGTCTGTTTGGCCATCAGCATGACGAGCCTGTCAAACCCGAGGGCAATGCCACCGTGGGGAGGGGCACCAAAATCGAGACCCTCGAGAAGAAAGCCAAACTTCTTTTCATAGGTATCCCGATCAATATCCAACGCCTCAAACACCTTCTCCTGGACCGCGCGTTGATGGTTGCGGATGCTCCCCCCGCCGATCTCAGCCCCGTTGAGCATAAGGTCATAGGCCCTGGATCGAACTGCAAGCGGATCTTGTGTGAGCCGACCTATGTCCTCCTCAAGAGGAGCTGTGAAGGGATGGTGCACAGCCACGTATCGTTTTTCATCCTCGTCATATTCCACGAGAGGAAACTGGGTCACCCATACAAGGTCGTACTGGTCCTCGTCGATCAACCCGAGTTTTTCAGCCAAATGGCATCGGAGGTGTCCCAGGGCCTCATTCACTATTTTTGATTGATCGGCTATGAAGAAGACAAGGTCGCCGGTCTCCATATCGAGCCGTTGGCCAAGTGCTTCCCTTTCCCCATCGTTGAAGAATTTTGCAATGGGTGATTGCCAGCTATCGGGCCGTACTTTGATCCAGGCCAGGCCTTTGGCTTTGTAGATCGCCACAAATGCTGTGAGGTCATCAATCTCTTTTCTGGATAGATCCATACATCCCTTGGCGTTTAAGGCCTTAACCAGACCGCCAGACTTCACCACCTCTGCAAAGGCCCTGAATTCAGAAGTACCAACAATCTCAGACACATCTTTTAGCTCTAGGCCGAATCGAAGGTCAGGTTTATCCAACCCGAATCGGCTCGTTGCCTCTTCGTAGGTTAAACGCTTAAACGGTCGTTCGATCTTTATTCCGAGGACCTCTTTGAAAAGGCTAGCCATCAAACCTTCGGTGACAGACATCACATCATCTTCTGTTACAAAGGACATCTCAACGTCGATCTGGGTAAATTCCGGTTGTCGATCTGCACGAAGGTCTTCGTCGCGAAAACACCGAACAATCTGGTAATATTTGTCAAACCCGGCCAGCATTAGAAGTTGTTTGAAGATCTGGGGAGATTGCGGCAGTGCATAGAATTGGCCTGGATTGACCCGGCTCGGCACTAGATAGTCCCGGGCGCCCTCTGGTGTGCTCTTGGTCAAGAACGGCGTTTCGATGTCGAGAAATCCGAGGTTGTTTAGATAAGAACGAACAAATGCTGCTGCCCTGTGCCTGAGCATCAGGTTTTTCTGGAGCGCTGGGCGGCGCATATCAAGGTAACGGTATCGTAGAGAGATGTTTTCGGACACCTGCGTATCATCCTCCAGGACAAACGGCAGTGTCTGGGAGATGTTTAGTATTCTCAGTTCTGAGGCCATCACATCAATCTCACCGGTCTTCAAGTTCGGGTTGACCATCCCTTCAGGTCTGGGTACTACGGTTCCTCGAACTGCAAGCACAAACTCATTTCGGATGGCATGGGCCTTCTTGTGAATCTCTTCGTTGAATTCCGGGTTAAAGACCGCCTGAGTAATCCCCTCACGGTCCCGAAGGTCCACGAATATCACACCACCATGGTCACGCCTGCGCTGGACCCACCCCATGAGTATTACTTCTTTGCTTACGTCTTTGGCCGTCAACTCAGAACAGTTATGGGTCCGTTTCATCTCTCCAAGGGAGTCAAACAAGATTTCTTCTTCTCCGGTCTTCATTATCTGCTACCAGCTGTTGAAGGTTTTATTTTTTTCACAACAAGTCCTACGAGGTCGTCGAGAGGAATCCCTTCCTCCTCCTTGGTCGTCATATTTCTTAGCACCGCAGCCCCTTCATCCAATTCGCGCTCGCCCACGATAAGGGCATAGCCCGCCCCAAGCTTGTTCGCCCGCCGCATCTGACTCTTAAGGCTCCGGTCTTGGAAATCCATTTCAGTGCGAACCTTATTTTTTCTAAGATCCTGCACCCACTCAAAAGCCCTCTCCTGTGTATTCGGGCCAAGGGCTGCAATATAGAGGTGGGGGCGTTTTTGAAAACTTTGAGCCCGGCCTGCCAAAAGCTCCATCAACCGGTCTACACCGATGGCAAAGCCCACGCCGGGTTGATCAGGGCCGCCCAGTGCCTTTACAAGGCCGTCGTATCGTCCGCCCCCTGCGACTGCGTCTTGGGCGCCCAAGGCGTCGGCCAGGACCTCGAAAGTTGTCCGGGTGTAGTAATCCAATCCCCGCACCAGGCGGTGATTGATCTGGTAAGGTATCTCAAACCCGTCAAGGGATCTCTTCACGTTCTCAAAGTGCGCCCTGCACGCCTCACAAAGGTCGTCCAGGATTGAGGGAGCCTCCATTGTGGCTTCCTTACAGGCTGGGACCTTGCAGTCAAAGATCCGGAGGGGATTTTCATGCCGCCTCCTGAGGCAGTCCGAACAGAACTGCTCGGAGCGGCCCGCCAGAAAGGATTTCAGGGCATCCTTAAAACGTGGGCGGCACTCAGGGCAGCCGAGGGAGTTGATGTGAAGCATGATACCAGACAGCTCAAGGCGGTCGATGAATGTCATCAACAAAAGGATCAGTTCGGCGTCTACCCTGGGATCGTGTAGCCCGAAGACCTCAGCGTTGATTTGGTAAAACTGCCGGTACCGACCCTTCTGGGGACGCTCCCTGCGGAACATCGGGCCAATTGTGTATAATTTGCGTACAGGGTCCTTGGCATACAACTGATGCTCAATGTAGGACCTGACGACTGAGGCAGTGGCCTCAGGCCGCAATGTGAGTGAAGCCCCACCCCGGTCAGTAAACGTATACATCTCTTTTTCTACAATGTCAGTGCTGGCCCCAATACTGCGGGCAAAGAGCTCGGTTTGTTCAAGGATAGGGATGCGCAGCTCGGAGAAACCAAAGTCTTCAAGTAACTCCCGCACTATTCCTTCCACATGCTGCCAGAGTGCGGTGTCTGCTGGAAGAATATCCTTAAAGCCCCTGACGAGTTTAAACATTTCAACAATGCCTCTTATACGACCGTGACCTTTATTTAAGCTTAGAATCCTTAACGCAGAGAAAACCGAGAAGTCAACACAAATAATATTGCCTTCAACAAGTTGACCCGTTTGATTCCTTTATGCTATGAGTACTAAAGGGAGCATATAATAGTTTACATTCAAACAGTCTGTTACCAAAACGGCCTGGCATCTGATAGCCCCCCAAGGGGGATCTCTTTTTGAGGTCAGCTCACTGAATATTGCCTGACAAGTCCCACAACGGCACCATATTCGGCATAAGGTCTTGACCCATTTACAAATGGCTACTGAGCTTGTATCCCACATTGACGTGTGCCTGGTTCATGG
>JAUWXJ010000042.1 GCA_030616425.1 Desulfobacterales bacterium
GCTTCACCGCGGTAGGCTATATGGTATCGGCTGGTCAGACCTTCAAAGGTCATGTCCTTCGCCTGATAATCCGCCTGCGAGGTCATGCCGTACGTGATGAACCGTTTCTCAATCTTTGGAATTAGATCCTGAATCCCCTCATTGTCCAAACACACCACCGCCATACCATAGAAGGGAACCTTGTTGATAAAATCAAGAAACACCTCTTTGATCTTTTCCAAATTCCCATAAAAATCAAGATGTTCAGCATTGACGTTCGTCACCACACCAATGGTCGGGGTAAGTCTCAGAAAAGAGCCATCACTTTCGTCAGCTTCTGCAACGATAAATTCTCCTTGACCCAGACGGGCATTGGTTCCCAGGCTGTCGAGTTTCCCCCCGATCACCACCGTAGGATCAAGTCCCCCCTGGTCAAGAACCGAAGCAATTATCCAGGTAGTTGTTGTCTTGCCATGGGCACCAGCCACGGCGATACTGTACTTGAGCCGCATCAGTTCCGCCAGCATCTCCGCTCTGGGGATAACTGGAACAACGGCCTCTTTGGCAGCCACGACTTCAGGGTTGTCCTCCCCCACCGCTGAGGAAACCACAACCACATCCGCCCCTTGAATCTGCTCTGGACCGTGGCCCTGAAATATAGTCCCCCCAAGTTGGGCCAAGCGCCTGGTAATAACAGTCGACGCAAGATCTGAGCCGCTTACCTTATAACCAAGGTTCAGGAGGAGTTCAGCTATACCGCTCATCCCGATTCCGCCTATCCCAACAAAATGGATGTGATACGACTTCTGATACATATAAAGTGCCTAGAGTGATCTAAGGTGCCTAAAGTTAAAATTCCCATAAGCGCTATATGAGCAAAAAAACAAGCGACTAATAACCAGTATCCAGTATCCAGTATCCAATGACCAATGACTAATGACTAGTTCCGACCAACCTGTGGCATTCATCCACAATAATGTCTGCAGCATCGGGGCTTGCAAGAGCCAATGTCCGCTTTTTCATACCTAGCAAAGCTTCAGGGGCAGTTGCATAATGATTTAGTCTGCCGGCCAAGAGGTCACCATCCAAATCCTTTTCCAAGATAACCTCAGCCCCACCTGCGTCCGCCACATACCGGGCATTTAGCTCCTGATGGTTATTGGCCGCAAATGGATACGGGATGAAAATCGCAGGTTTGCCTAACACCATCAATTCTGACACGGTCGTAGCCCCGGCCCTGCAAACAACCAAATCGGCAGAACTGTAGGGCCCGGCCATGTCTACAAAAAACGGCTCCACTGTAGCCTTGACCCCTCTACTCTTGTAGGTCTGTGCAACCCATAGTGCATCTTTGCTCCCTGTTTGATGGATAAAGCTCATCTGGGCCGGGCTTTTCAGACGATCAAGGGCCTCGACTACCGCGCGGTTTATAGCATGAGCCCCCTGGCTTCCACCAAGTACTAGGACCGTAAATTGTCCGGTGGCCTTTTCGCCCAATTCACGCGCAAGGAGCTCACGACGCACTGGGTTCCCTGTAATCACCGTCTTTGAGGACTCGAACATGCCAAAGTCATCCGGAAACGAGACAAATATCCGGCCAGCAATACGTCCAAGTATCCGGTTAGTAAAACCCGGCAAAATGTTCTGTTCATGGATAACTATTTTTTTCCCTGTTAGCTTTGCTGCTAAGGCCACGGGTCCCGATGCGTATCCCCCAAGGCCAATGATGATGTCAGGATCAAATCGCCATATAATTCGCAATGTCTGCCATACCCCAATAGGTATCTTGAGCAACGATCGAATCTGTCGCCAGAGTCCTCGTCCTTTAAGGCCTTCCGTGACAATACTTACGTGATCAAATCCTCTCTTTGAGAGGGTAGATACCTCCATGGGATTATCCGTCCCCACAAATAGAATTTCGGCTGCAGGTTCCCTAACTCTGAATGCCTCAACAATCGCAACCCCAGGGAAAAGATGCCCGCCAGTGCCGCCCCCGGCAATAAGGACCCTCATGGTCACACCGCCTGTCGGGCTGATATATTCATCAATATTCCAATGGCAGCGGCATTTATCAGAAGGGATGTGCCTCCATAACTAATAAACGGCAGTGTCAGTCCTTTTGTGGGCAACAATCCCATTGCAACACCTATGTTGACGCACACCTGCAGACCGAGAGCGGAAATCAACCCCACAACTAAATAGATTGCGAATAGATCCCGGGCTTTCATAGCCACAACTGTCCCCCGCCACAGGATCATGATGTAAAGACCTATTACAAGGTACACTCCCACAAGACCTAATTCCTCTCCAAGCACTGAAAAGACAAAATCAGTATGGGGCTCCGGCAGGTAGAAGAGTTTCTGGTAACTTTTTCCAATACCCGCCCCCATAACGCCTCCTGATCCAAAGGCCATCAGCGAATGCACAATCTGATATCCAGCATCGCTCTGGTATCTCCAGGGGTCGAGAAAGCCTTCGAGTCGTCTCAGGCGGTATCCCGCATGCATCAGTAGATAGTAGACAATGGGGAGGGCTGCCGCCAGTGCTGTCAAAAGATTGGTTAGGCGCGCACCTGCGACAAAGAGCATTGTCCAGGCAACAAAGGTAAGCATTACTGCCATCCCAAAGTCAGGCTGCATAACGACCAAGGCACCAAAACTTCCGTATACGATTGCGTGGGGAAGAAACCCAATAGTAAACACCTTGATCTTCCCCTGTTTCTTGCTTATGGAGTAAGCCAAGTAGATAATCAGGGCCAGCCTCGCAAATTCGGATGGTTGAAAGGAAAGCCCAAAAATTTTCAACCACCGTCTGGCGCCCCCGACCGGGTGTCCTACCCCAGGTAGGTAAACGGCAATAAGCAGCAGAAAAGCAACTGCAAGGATCGGGTATGCCATCCTCCTGTAAAAAGTGTATGGCACATGCCGACACACCATTAAAACCAGGATTGCTGCAAGTGCATACACCACCTGCCTCTTAAAAAAGTAGGTGTCACTTCCAAATCGCTTAAGGGCAACGGCTGAGCTTGCACTGTAGACCATCACCACTCCTATCCCCAACAACAGCAGTGTCCCCAGCAAGAGGATACCGTCATAGCCGCCACGATCATCTTTTTGGTTTTTATTCGTCATTGGTCATTAGTCATTGGCTACTCGTTGCTCGTTACTGATTTCATCTTCTCTCTTTATTCCGCATTCTGCATTCGATTCATTCCGCATTCAATCGTCAATCATCAATCGCCAATCCCCTAACAGCCCCACAGAATGCCTCGCCACGTTCGGCATAGTCGATGAACATGTCAAAACTAGAGCAACCGGGTGCTAGCAGAACGACGTCACCAGGAGCTGCTGCCTGGTGGGATAGGTGCACCGCCTCCCCGAGAGTGCTTGTCCCTTCAGCACTCGTCAGCCCTCCTAGGGCGGTTAAGATATTTTCGCGGGCCTCCCCAATGGCAATGAGTCTCTTGACCCTCTTCTTTATAAGCTCCTCCAGGAACGTGTAACTGCCACCCTTGTCCCGACCTCCCATGATCAAGATCACCGGGGAGTCAAAACTCTCAAGGGAACGTTTGACAGCATCGACATTGGTAGCCTTGGAGTCATTGTAGTACTGGACCCCGTTGACGTCCCTGACGTATTCCAGCCGGTGATGCAGGCCCTCATAGGTATCGAGTGCCGTCTGGACACCTGCCCGGTCGGCCCCTGCACTCAAAGCCGCCAGGGTTGCGGCTGCAGCATTCTCCAGATTGTGCTCTCCTTTGAGCGTGAACCTGGCCGAGCTCATGATGAGAGGAGCCTTCCCGGGAAGGCTACAGACCATCTCATCGCCCCGAATCAAGACTCCATATTGGGTCTCTGATGCCAAGTGGTATGTTTTGGCCCCTGCACTGTTGATGTTGAAGTACAGCCTTTGGCTAGCAATAAGAGGTTCAAGTTCGGCAACCGCAGGATCCATTCGGTTTAAGATCGCTACATCGGTCTTCTCTTGATTCTTGAACAGCCTTCCCTTTGATCGCACGTAGTCATGGAAACCGTTATAGCGATCGAGATGGTCTTCCGTGATGTTTAAGAGAACGCCTACATTAGGCCTGAACCTATCGATGGTATCGAGCTGAAAACTGCTGATCTCGGCTACAATCGCATCCGCATGTATGCCGGAATTAAGGTAGTCGATCAGCGGGGCGCCTATATTGCCCCCCACAAAGACCTCACTGCCGGAAGCCTTTAACATCTCTCCTATAAGACCTGTGGTAGTGGTCTTGCCATTGGTACCTGTGATGGCTATGATGAGTTGTTCTATATAGCGGAAAGCCAATTCCACTTCACCAACCACCGGTATCCCCGCCTTCCTTGCTGCCTCCAGGGGAGTTATGTTGTGAGGCACCCCAGGACTAACGACAATGAGATCTGCGCCCGTAAAACTTTCGCTCCTGTGTGCCCCGAGCTCCAGGGAAATATCCATACTAAAGGCCTCCTCAGCACAGGAGCCAAGTTCATCCTCTTTCTTCAGGTCAGTTGCTGTAACTTTCGCCCTTCGATCTTTCAAGAACCGGGCGACCGCAAGTCCGGTTCTGGCCAGACCAACGACTAAGACCTTTTTGTTTTTTAGGTTCAACATCGTTATTCGTTTCTGGCTGATACCTGATACCGTGTCCGTGTCCGGGGAGGATTTACGGACACGGACATGGGTAACGGACACGTCCCTTCATGACCCCCCTACCGCAACTTCAACGTGCTAAGCGCCAACAGGCCCAACATAATAGCAATGATCCAGAACCTGACGATAACCTTTGGCTCGGGCCATCCCTTTAACTCAAAGTGATGATGGATGGGAGCCATCCTGAAAATGCGACGCCCATTGGTAACCTTGAAAAATCCCACCTGAAAGATGACTGACAGGGCCTCCAGGACGAATATGCCTCCCACAAGGGCCAGGAGGATCTCATGCTTGGTAATCACCGCAACCGCCCCCAATGCTCCGCCCAGGGGAAGCGATCCCACATCTCCCAGGAATATCTGGGCAGGGTAGGCATTGTACCAGAGAAATCCCATGCCAGCTCCAACTAGAGCCCCGCAAAAGACCGCCAGTTCCCCACTCCCTGCCACATACTGAATCTGAAGATAATCGGCGATCTTCACATGACCTGCCACGTATGACAGCACTATATAGGTGGCACCAGCCACGGTCATAGGTCCGATAGCAAGACCATCCAGGCCGTCTGTCAAATTCACAGCATTAGATGTCCCCACAATCACTATAGTGGCAAAAAGTATATAGCCCCAGCCAAGATCAAGCGTCACCTGCTTCAGGAATGGAACACTTACATGGGTATCGAAATCCGCACGCGCATAAAGAAGCCCGGCTACGAGCAGCCCTATAGCCACCTGGCTCACAATCTTGAATCGCCCTGGAAGCCCCTTGCTTTCCTTCTTGACCTGCATCAGATAGTCGTCCAAAAACCCGATACCGCCATAGCTGATCGTCACAAGGAGAACCATCCACACAAAGAAATTGGTCAGGTCTGCCCAAAGAAGTGTGGCCGTCACGATGGAAAAGAGTACCAGCAGCCCCCCCATGGTCGGCGTGCCGGTCTTGGTGCTGTGAGTTGGTGGACCGTCCGTCCTCACATACTGGCCTATGTGCCGCTCTGTAAGTTTTCGTATCACCCATGGTCCCAACAACCAGCAGATCAAAAGGGCGGTGAGGCTCGCATAGATCGTCCTGAAGGTTATGTACCGAAATACGTTAAAGGCCGAAAACGTTGTATGGAACGGATACAAAAAGTGATAAAGCATGTTGGTTACTCGTGATTGGTTATTTGTTATTGGTTATTTGTCATTAGTCACTGGTCAATCGTCAGTTGTCAGTTGTCAACAGGCTGTTGCTCAAACAGAAATTCCTTTGAGCGGTCATTAAAACGTTTTTTGCTAATAAATCTTGGCGAAGCGGAAGATCAGCGATTGAGCGCTACGCTTCACTTCGTGTCAACTGTCTGAGCCCGAAGGGCGAGTTTTGGACACGCAGTGAAGCATAAGCGCTAATCGCCTGGAGCAAGCCTTAGATTTATCAAAAAACGTTTTAGACCAAGTGAAAAGGGATTTGGGCAACAGCCCGTCAATAGACAATACAAAATCGATAATTATCAATCGTCAATATTCAATCGTCAATCCGCAGTCCTTCAACCACCTTTTCCATAGCCATGAGGCGAGATCCCTTCACCAGAACCCAGTCTCCGGGTCCCAGGCAACCCTTTAGGTCTTCCACGATCTGTTCCTGGGTTCCTATAAAGATCTTTCTGTGGTCCATGCCTGCTCCTGTGGCGCCTTCGGCTACTGCCTCGGCAAACTCACCTGTAGCATAGAGACCCGCTACGCCAGCTCGGGCCGCCAAGATTCCAATCTGCTTGTGGGCGTTTTTAGCGTGTTGCCCCAGTTCCATCATGTCTCCTAGGACAATGATACCCCTCCCGCTACCCTTTAAGGAGCAGAGTGTTTCAACAGCTACTGCCACAGAACCTGGATTCGCATTGTAAGTATCGTTGATCAACTGAATGCCCCCGGGAAGTGTCGAAATCTCCATACGCCCTGGGAGCGGGATGGTGCTCTCCAGGCCTTTTTTCACCTCCTCTATAGTGAGGCCTACTCGATATCCCACGGCTGCTGCAGCCAAGGCGTTGTATATCGCACCTTTTCCGTGAATCTTCAGCGACACCCGCACCGATTTATCATACCAGGAAAGATCAAAGGAAGAGCCTGAGCGGGTCTGGGACACTGGGGTTCCCGACACCTCAGCCGAACTGTTAATACCAAAAGTCACCACGCGTCCGCCAAACCGTTCCGCCAGCCTGCAAACCCTCTGATCATCAACATTTAATACTGCTGTACCATCTTGCCCAAGCCCCTCAAGGAGTTCGCCTTTGGCCTTCATGACTCCATTAATATCTTTCACACCTTCCAGATGGCCAGCTTCTATGTTGGTAATCACACCCAGGTCTATATCGGCAATTTCAGAAAGTCGGCGGATTTCACCTGGACGATTCATGGCAAGTTCGAGCACAGCCCATTCATGACTGTCGTTCAAGCCAAAGAGGGTGAGGGGCAATCCAATCAAGTTGTTAAAGTTGCCGGGCGTCTTCAACACTTCAAAGGCTTGGCCGAGCACCGCAGCAGTCATTTCCTTGGTCGTGGTCTTACCGTTAGTACCGGTTATGGCTACCACCGAGACGTTGGTCTCGCGGCGACGAAAGGCAGCCAGGTCTCCCAGTGCCGTTAGGGTGTCTGGCACACTTATCCAGATTCCCTCTCCCCCTGGCACCTCGGATTTACCGGTGATATAGCCTTCGGCTACTAGTGCACCTAGGGCACCCTTGTAGAAGGCCTCCTGCAAAAAATCGTGTCCGTCGTGCTTTTGTCCCGCAATGGCTATAAAAAGATCGCCCTTCTTGGTAGTCCTGGAATCAGTGGAAATAGCCTGAAATTGAGCACCTTCATTCCCAGATACCAAACGCCCGCCCGTTGCCTGCAAGACATCTGAAACAGCCCAAGGTTTTAGGGCATTAGTCATTGGTCAAGTGAAAGTGAACTAAAGTTGAAAACCCCATTCCCTCATTCCAAAATCGAGAGTCACTGCCTACTAGTTTCTGCCTACTGCCTACTGGTTTCTGGTCATAGTCATTAGTCAATATCAAATATCAGATATCAGATATCAAATAATCATTGCGAGCTTCTCCAGCACCCTCCTCGCCTCCACTCTGTCGTCAAAGGGTGTAGTCGTCTCGCCCACGATCTGATAGGTTTCATGTCCCTTGCCTGCAATGATCACTGTATCCCCGGACCTGGCCGCGCCAAGGCCCAATGCAATGGCCTTCCTACGATCTGGTTCCACAACATAGCCCCGAGCCTCAAACCCCTTTGCCAATTCGTGGGCTTCATATTGGTGACCTTGCACAGTAGCCGCACCCTCGACGATAGCCGCCACTATAGCCTCTGGCGATTCCGTACGAGGGTTATCAGAAGTCACCACTACAAGATCACTGAGTCGGCCTGCGGTGGCACCCATCATGGGACGTTTGTCTCGATCCCGATCCCCTCCGCAACCAAATATGGTAATCACACGGCCGGATGTAAGTCTTCTCAGGACAGCCAAAACATTTTTCAAGGCATCCGGCGTATGAGCATAATCCACAAAGACTGAAAGCCCCAAGTCATTGGCCATGGACTCAAGCCGGCCCGGCACTCCGTGAAGATCCTTGATCCCTTTCTGAATCTTCTCCAAGGGTACCCTGAGTCCCATTGCTATACCTGTGGCAGACAAGATGTTGTATACGTTGTGTTCTCCTACGAGCGAAGAGGTAAAATCAAAATCCCCCTCAGGGGTCCTTACCCTACCTGAGCTACCATCTACGGTGAGATTAATATCTTGAGCCCGTATTTCGCACTCCTCTGAAAGGCCAATTCGCAAGCACGGGACCGATACATCGGTATATAACTCCTTTCCCTTCGGATCATCCCAGTTAATAACGGCAACGGCTCGCCCACTCTTTGATCCAACCCCTAGTCGCCCCACACAAAGCTCCCTTTTGCACCGCCAATAGGCTTCCATGTCGTGGTGATAGTCGAGGTGGTCCCTAGACAGATTGGTAAATCCCGCTACATCAAATTCGCAGAAGGCTACGCGATGCAGATCAAGGGCGTGGGACGAAACTTCAAGGACCACGTGAGTTGACCCGCTGTCGGCCATCTTGCGCAGCAGCGCCATAAGATCAAGGGACTCTGGTGTAGTCACCGGGCTGGTAAAGCTTTCCCCTCCAAATCGGTAGTTGATGGTACCAATAACACCGACTTTGAACCCGACAGCATTCAAGATGGACTCTATCAAATAGGCCGTTGTTGTCTTTCCGTTGGTACCAGTAATACCAATCATACAAAGCTCTCGGAACGGCTCTCCATAAAATGCAGACGAAAGTGCAGCTAGTGCCAGCCGGGCATTTTCAACCTGGGCCACACTGATCGATGGTGGTCCAGACCACCCCTTTTCCGTTAAAATAGCAATAGCCCCCTTTTCGATCGCCTCATCAATATAAGCGTATCCATCGCGGGTATGGCCCTGGATCGCCACAAAAAGCCCACCAGGTGTCACAGTACGCGAATCATAGTGGATAGAGTCGATGGTCTGATCCTCAAGCCCAATAAAATGCTTAACCGTCACGTCTTCGAGAAGAAGACCTAGCTTCATCCCATGGTCGGTGCCTCCCATGAGACCCTGAGAGACTCCCCTGCCTGCCGATGCCCCTCCTGTCCAGGGCTATCGCGTTCAGGTGTGGCCAGTTCAGGTGGGACCTTCAAGTACCGAAGTGTCTTTTGGACGATACGTCTGAACACCGGGGCAGCTACCACCCCACCATAATGGTCTCTCTGAGGCTCATCGATAACCACCAAGACTGCAATCTCCGGATTTTTAGCAGGCGCAAATCCTACAAAGGAAGCCATGTATTTATCTTCTGCATATCCATGTCCTGCAGGATCGGCCTTCTGGGCCGTGCCGGTCTTTCCCGCTACCTTGTAACCTCTCAAAGCTGCTCGAACACCTGTACCGCCCTTTTCCACGGTTCTTTCCATCATACGCGTCAACCGCCGTGCGTTTTCAGGTGAAAGGACCTGTTGCAGGGGAGTGGGTTGAAAACTCTTTACCACGCGGCCCCGTGCATCCGTCATCCCCTGCACCAAATATGGCTTCATCATGAGCCCGTTGTTGGCTATGGGAGAAACTGCGGCCGCAAGCTGCAAAGCTGACACAGAAATGCCCTGCCCAAAACAGATTGCCACAGCATCGATTTGAGACCATCTTCCAACAGGGAGTAAGCTGCCCCGGGTCTCGCCTGGGCAGTCAATGCCAACTTTATGTCCAAAACCAAATTCCTTCAGTTTATGGTATAGGTAGGCTGATCCGACCTTTTCGCCCACTTTGGCAGCGCCGATGTTGCTAGAGTATTTTATAATATCCTGAAGCGAAAGCCTCTCGTAGGGACAAACATCATGCACAATATTTTTACCAACCCGGTAGGCTCCTTCTTCACAGTAGAACTCTGAAACAGGCGTGCAGAGTCCTGATTCCAGCGCTGAGGCGGCAAGGAATATCTTGAAGGTGGACCCTGGTTCAAAGAAGTCCGTGATTGCACGGTTTCGCCACAACCAGGGTTCATATTGGCTAAAGGCGTTTGGGTTAAACCCCGGGACGTGCGCCATGGCCAGGATTGCCCCGGTACTGGGTACGATCACCAGCGCCATGCCGGATTTGGCCCAAAACTTTTTCACGCCTTCAGAAAGGGCCTGCTCGGTAATATACTGGATGTTTTTGTCAATAGTCAAAATCAGGTTGTACCCTAGTTTGCCTTCAGGAGAGGGTCCTTTACCTGTAAAATCCCGGCCAAGGGCATCTCTTAGAACTGTCCCGCTACCCTCACGGCCTTTCAAGTAGGAGTCATAATAGAATTCCAGTCCCTCCAAACCTCTCCCGTCCGTCCCACAAAATCCTATTACCTGTGCCGCCAGGCTCTTCAGCGGATAGAATCGGCGGGGCTCTGTAACAAAGTCGATTCCGCCCAGCCCCAATTCTCTGATCGCCGAGACCTGTGTGGGGTCTACATGCCTTTTGATCCAGACAAATCCTTTGCCCGAGGACAGCTTCTCCAAAAGAAACTCCCGCTTCAGATTCAAGACCTGCGCCAGGGCCGAGGCGGTCTGTTCTGGAGAGGAAACCTGCCCTGGATAGGCACAAATCGAAGCTACGTCGATACTTACCGCCAGCTCCGCGAAGTTTTGGTCATAGATGGTGCCGCGTTTCGGTCTGTTGTGAAAGGCTTTCTTGTACTGGACCGCGGCCTTGGACTGAAGCCGCTTCCCCTCGAGGACCTGCAATTGAAAGGCCCGGCCCATCACTAGGGCAAAGCAAGCTGCCAAAACAGCTCCTAGCAAAATGATCCGAAACCTAATCCACTTCAACGGATTCGGTTTCTTTGTTCTGCGAAGCATCATGGGATCACAACAACTTGTTTTGAGTCAGGTATCACCAACCCCCGTTGCTGGGCTACGCGCATGATACGCTCAGGAGATCTCAAACGGGCCTCCTCTACCTTGAGCTTTCTGTGAAGTTCCATCAGGCGGTGGTGCTCTTTGGTGGCTTCGGTAACTTCATACCCGGTTCGAACATACTGTACCCTGCACCAAGTGTAGACCAAGAGTTCTGCCATAAAGACCACGATGGCCGCGACCCATATGGCCATCATGAGATGTCGCCCTTTGGACACTCTCTTTTTCTTCATAGCCCCTCCTCTCTGAGGCGTTCGGCCGCCCGTAACTTAGCGCTTCGAGCCATAGGATTTGCCTGAACCTCTGCTTGACCAGGTCGCACCGGCTTCTTAGTCAGTATAGACACCTGGGGTCTTTTTGCGCACACGCACCTCGGAAAGTGAGGTGGACAGGTACACCCCCGGGCAAGGGCTTTTAAGCGCACTTTGACGATGCGGTCTTCCAGCGAATGGAACGACACAATGCAAAGTCGCCCTCCCGGATTCAGGAGATTGGTTGCCTCATCCAAGAATTTTTCTAGGGTCTCTAGTTCCTGGTTCACTGCAATCCTTAAGGCTTGAAATGTCCGGGTTGCGGGATGAATCCTCCCTCGCCTATGCCGAGGCGAAACCGCCTTCTTCACAATTTCCGCAAGTTGTAGGCTTGATCCAATCGGTTGGTGGCGGCGGCCATCCACAATACATTTTGCAATCCGAACGGCCCACGGCTCTTCTCCATACTCGGATAGTATATGTGCAAGGTCTTTTTCAGATCGCTTGTTTACAAGTTCCGAAGCGGTATAACCCTGCTCTGGATTCATACGCATATCCAGGGGCTCGTCCCGCATGAAGCTGAAGCCCCTGCCGCTTCCCTCCAGTTGGTAGAGTGAGAGCCCCAAGTCCAGTAAAATCCCATCCACCCTGCTAATGTGTAATCTGGAAAGGATTTGTGGGAGATAGGTGTAGTTGTCGTGAAAGATCTGGACGTTCGGTTTGAATCGGTGGAGGGATTCCCCGGAATAGGTAATTGCATCCGGGTCTCGGTCGATACCGATAAGACAACCGTCTGGCCCGATGGCCTCCAAAATAGCTTGGGCATGGCCACCCCCCCCTAAGGTACCATCAACGTATGTCTTGCCAGGCGAGCAGTTTAGATAGTCAATAACCTCTTTGATCATAACCGGGACATGGCGATATTGCATGGCCCACTCACATTTACACCGTTAATTCAGAAGGTCCTCGGCCGTAGTAATGAGCCCTAGCCCTGTCAGTTCATAAGCTATATCAATGAGCAGCAGCCTCTAAATTAACGGGGTTAAAGCCCCAGTTCGGCGATCTCGTTCCTCAGATCCTCATTCCTCATATCATTCTGCAGTTTCTCATCCTCCTGCACCCAACTTTTCTTAGCCCATATTTCAAAATGATCGAGTACCCCTACAAGAACAACTTCCTTGCCTAGACCTGTATCCTGCCGGAGGCTCGGTGGGATAAGAATACGTCCCTGCTTGTCAAGCAGACATTCATGCGCACCGCCTACAAAAATCCGCCGGAAGCGCCGCATATCCTCACTCTTCGCAGCAAGGTTCAGAATACGCTCCTCAATCTTGCGCCATTGCTCAAAGGTATAGCAAGAGAGAGCACCATCCAGCTTTGAAATCATAAGCCCCTGCACGCCACTCTGCTTCAACACATCTCGAAAACGGGCCGGAACAACCAATCGCCCTTTGGAATCCAGATTATGAAATGAGCTACCCCTAAACATATTTAGATCCTGACGACCTCTACTTAGGTCCACTTTATACCACGGTTTCATAAAATATTGGCTTAAAATTAGAATGTCAAGAAAAAAATGAAAGTATAATGATTATTTTTGTGAGTAATTAGCAGGATTTAAAATTCAAGTGGAAGGATACCATCTGGTGGTTTTTTGTGGGGCATTTTCGGGACCCAGCATATAGTGGTCATATATTCCCAAGTATACTATATGAGCCATACTAGACAAAGTTACTAAGGGGAGAGCATATAATAGTTTACATTCAAACAGTCTGTTACCAAAACAGCCTGGCATCTGATAGCCCCCAAGAGGGGGATCTCTTTTTGAGGTCAGCTCACTGAATATTGCCTGACAAGTCCCACAACGGCACCATATTCGGCATAAGGTCTTGACCCATTTACAAATGGCTACTGAGCTTGTATCCCACATTGACGTGTGCCTGGTTCATGG
>JAUWXJ010000134.1 GCA_030616425.1 Desulfobacterales bacterium
TCCCGGGTGAAGGCTTCGATCTCACCTTCCAGGATGATTTCAGCCCTGGCAGGGACCATCAATTCGACGGTCTTGCATCTAACCAGCTCTAAAGGGCTCCCCTTAAGTCCTCCTATGATACCCAGTTCCTCCTCCTCGTAAGGGCCAATGGCCAAGGCACCGATGGCCCAGGCCGGATGGTTGCCGATGGAGACCGCAACCTCAAGGGGCCTGCCGTGCTCCTCCATCTTTGAATAGATGGCATTGAGGTGTTTACCTACGGTCATGAAGATACCGAGTCCATCCTTTCCCTTGACCATTAGGCGGTTGTAGCTGACATTATATACACCGGTGTCAGGGTCCTTGGCAAGGACAATGCCTGCGGTGATGTAGGGTGCCGCATCGGTGTCGTGGTACACCATGGCCGGAAGCTTGCCCAGATCCACATCGCCCCCTTTGAGGACGACCTCCTGAACCGGTGCACTGGAGACCTCGACAGGGGGGATGGGGTTCTGATAGGCATGAATGACCCTTTTGTTTAGCTCCTCCTTTGGGACGCCAATCCCTCTTGCCACTCGTCCTCGTGTGGCATAGCAGTTGACTGCCAAGGGCATGGGACTGTCTTTTACGTTCTCGAAGAAGAGGAGGGGAAGCTTCCTCGCCTTCTCCAATTTCGTGACTATGGCGGCCACCTCATAGCGGGTATCCACTTCCTTTCCAATTCGCATGAACCCACCCTCCTTTGTCTCTTCCATCTCCTTTAAAAAGCCTCTGAAATCCTCTCCCATTCCTTAGCCTCCTTTCTGCGCACTCAATAAAGCCTTGAGCATTGGCTCCTTGGCCTTTTTCTGATCCCTGCCCTTTAGGGCAGCCATCACCATTTCCTTGATGTCACCTTCATAAGAGATTTGGGCTCGGCTTCCTCTTTTTTTGAGGAAGCGAAATAATTCCATGCCAACATGACCACGGCAAGGGGTATCCCTATGTAGTCGCTCGCCAGTCCTGGAAAGATCATACTGATCCCTGCCCCACCAAGCAGAATTCGCTCAATCGGTGTCATGCTCTTGAAAAAAAAGCCGATGGTAGCTCCGGATAACGCTATTACGCCAATTAGAGAGGTAACGCAGGCCCACACCACATCACCTATGGCCCCGACCAGGAGCAAGGCCGGGTTGTAGGCAAACATAAAGGGAATCAGGTAAGCCACAATCCCGAGTCGCATGGCAGTAAAGCACACCCGCCATGGTCCAGTCTGGGCAATGCCCGCGGCTGCATAAGCGGCCAGTGCCACAGGAGGGCTGATCATGGAAAGGCAGGCGAAGTACATGGCAAACATGTGGGCCGAGAGGGTATTGACCCCCAGGACATAGAGGGCAGGAACAGCCAGGGTGGATACAGTGATGTAATCCGCGGTTGTGGACATACCCATACCCAGGATGATGGAGGTCATGGCGACCAGCACCAGGGCAAAAAAGAGATAGCCTCCGGAGAAGGTGCTGATCAAGCTCGAGAATCGGAGACCGAAGCCAGAGTAGGTAATCACGCCAACGATAATCCCTGCACAGGTGCAGGCAACGGCCACAGTAACGGCCATCTTGGCACCCTGATCAAGCGTCTTTCCCAGGCCAACGAGCACCGATGCGGCCTCCTGAGCGAATGAATAGATCCCCTCCCGGACTCCTCTTGAGAAGCCCTTTATAATCCTCCCCAGGGCGTCCAGAGTTCGCCGATCAAGCACAAAGACGACCAACGTGGAAATTATCGACATGAGGGCAGCTTTAGTAACGGTGTAGCCCAAAGCAAGGAAGGCTATCAGAACCACAATGGGAAGCACCATATGGCTCCCTCTCTTCAACGTCTCAGTCAGGCTAGGCAACTCCTCTCTGTCCAAGCCCTTCAGGCCTGATTGAACGGCCTCCAGGTGAATCATTAAGAACGCAGCCCCATAGAAGAGAAGGGCAGGAAAGGCAGCCGATTTGCAGATGTCCCAGTATGGAATCCCGGTCAACTCTGCCATGACAAAGGCGGCTGCCCCCATGATGGGGGGCATGAGCTGTCCCCCGGTAGATGACAGCGCCTCCACGGCCGCTGCAAAATGGGGCCTATAGCCCGATTTAATAATCAATGGGATAGTGAAACTTCCCGTTCCCACGGTGTTGGCCACAGCACTGCCAGAGATCGTCCCAAAGAAACTGGAGGCCACAACCGATGCCTTGGCTGCTCCACCACGAGCTCGGCCAGTTAGGCCAAAGGCCACGTCCAGGTAGAACTGGCCTACCCCGGTCCTCTGGAGAAAGGCCACGAAAAGGATGAAGAGAAAGACAAAGGTGGCCGAAACACCAGTGGGAACACCAAAGATCCCGTCGGTGGTAAGGTAGAGATATTCAACCCATTCCTGGATGTTAGTTGCAGAATGCTTAAGTGCACCGAAGAGATAGGGTCCGGTCAAGGCATAGATGCAAAAGCAGGCCCCCACAATGGCCAAGGCGGACCTCACGGCCCTCCGGGTAGCCTCCAGGATCAATGGCACGGCCAGGAGGCCAAGAAAGAAATCCCGAAAGGTCATCTCGTCCACGGAGATTATCCTCTCTATGAGCCGATCGAAATCCGTGATGATATGGAGGCCGACCCCGATTCCCAGAAGCACCAAGAGGGAATCGATAACAACAGAGAGCCTGGGTTTGGACTTGAAAGAGGGATTTAGTAGGAAGGCAAGAGAAAGGGCAAAAGCAACATGAGCAGCCCTTAAAATCATGGCATCCAGGGTGACATGCCATGCCCCATATAGCTGAAAGAGCGACCAGCATATGGCTATGGCCCCTGCCAGAAAATGCCGAAGTCTTTTGACTTTCGCCTCCACTCTACCTCCTCCACCTTGAACCCGGTCCGCAAGGTCTCAGCAGGAGCCATGCCTGTGCTAATAACTACCAGTGATCTACATCCAGCCCATCTCCTTGTAGAATTTTTTCGCGCCAGGATGAAGGGGAACCCCTCCCACCTTTTCAGGCTTCCATGCTGTCTTGGGGTCAAAGGCTTCAAAGGCCTTGTAAGCAGCCTGGATCTTCTCCTTGTTTTCAACGATAGATTTCAAGATGGTGTAAACCACCTCAGAGGGGATATCTTCCCGGGCAAGAAGACAGGTGGGAAATCCGATGATGACCACGTCCTTTTTCTGACCCTTGAACATCCCTGCGGGCAGTACGGAGCGGGTGTAGCCATACTTGCGCCCCAGTTGGGAGATTATCGATTCTTCCAAGGATAGGAACTTGAGGGGGCGGGAGATGGCTGCCTCCGTCCAGGTAGGGTGAAATGGGGTGCTCATCATCAAAAAGCCATTAAATTGCCCCTTCCTTGAGGGCAGGAACCATCTCCTTGAACCCCTTCATCAGGATGGCCCCACCCCAGCCTTTTAGGTCATCGTAAGTGATTCCGAATTCGCCCAGAACCTGGTTAGCTGCAAGCTCGCTCAGACTACCCTTTGATTGGGTGCAGATCCGAAGCCCCATCTTCTTTTCCTTCATGTCTGCCCAACTCTCTATATCGATATCGGCTTTTACAGCGCCTGCAACCCAATAACTATCCAATCCTCCTGCGATGGCTCGGATGTTGCGGATTCTTTCTTTGTAGCGAAACTTTCCATTCCAAGCCCAGTTGGCTGTCACGGGAAATGCGAATCCGATGTCTGCCTTTTTTGTATTAAGAAGCTTTGGGTTGCCAACGCCTCCGGATTTTGGGAGGGCATCCACCGTGGAGCCACGGGGAAGGCTTCTTTTGATGATATCTGCCATGATACCGGCCATGACATACCAGCCGCTGCCTATCTTGAAGGAAGCCAGCTTCAGTTGAACCGGTTGCTGGGCTGAGGAAATGGCTGGCATCGCTCCCATGAAGCACACAAGCACGATGACCAGAATGAAAGATCTCCATTTGATAACGGTTTTTAACATCGTTTTCCTCCTTTCTTTGAAAGTGATGGTTTATAAAAAGTTCCTCTCCATTTTAAAGGAAAAGAACGGGGATGACAACCAGTGACATGGTTTTCCCTTCTTTCTCGGAGGGGGTCAAATCCGCAAAGGGGTCTGATCAATATAATAGCTGGCAAAATCCATGATATATTAAATAACGAGTACCAGACACTATATCTTTCTCTGAAGGCTGTCAAGTCTTTTGGAGGGGTGATGTCAGAGTACGCTCATTCATAGACAATGGCCACTTTCTTATTGTCATACATGGCAAATCTGTCCATACTTGTGCGAGCACTGGTTGCATTGCGCTGGTTTCTTTCTGGTAGAAAAGCCTTCTAAGATAGGAGAAGAAGGTGCCGTTAATTGAGGTCAGAGGGTTAAAGACTTATTTCTACACCGAAGGTGGTGCGGTGCGGGCTGTGGATGGGATTGATTTTATCATAGAACTTGAAAAGACGCTGGGGATTGTCGGTGAGAGTGGGTGTGGAAAATCGGTGACCGCGCTATCGATTCTAAGGTTGATTCCTTCACCGCCTGGTAGAATTGAAGCCGGCGAAATACTCTTATATCGGAACGGGGACGTGGTGGATCTGGCCAAACTCAACCCGAGAGGAGGGCAGATGTGCTCGATTCGGGGAAACGAGATTGCCATGATCTTTCAGGAGCCCATGACCTCTTTGAATGCGGTTTACACCATTGGCTCTCAAATCATGGAATGTATCAGGCTCCACCAGAACTTGGGCAAACGGGCTGCACGAAGAAAGGCCATAGAGATGCTTCAAGCGGTGAGAATCCCTTCGCCTGAACAGCGAATAGACGAGTACCCGCACCAACTATACGGCGGAATGCGCCAGCGGGCGATGATCGCTATGGCGCTATCCTGCAATCCCGCCCTGCTGATTGCCGACGAACCGACTACAGCCCTCGACGTGACGATTCAGGCGCAGGTTTTGGAATTGATGAACGACCTGCGAAGAGAGTTTAAGGCGGCCATCTTGTTTATCACCCATGACCTTGGGGTGATTGCCGGCATGCTTTTTGATATTCAGCCCGGGGAAGATATACAGAGAAAGTGGTCCCTTTTCCCTGTTCGGAGTGAACCTCAATATCTCCTTCGTGATTCTTAATAATCCCCCTGCTTATTGACAAACCAAGACCGGTCCCTTTCCCTTTCTCTTTTGTGGTGAAAAAAGACTGAAAAACACTTTCAAGGGCATCCTGTGGAATACCGATTCCTGTATCCGAAACGTCACACTTCCAGTATCCCATACCGTCCCTCTTAAAAGGGGAAATAGAGAGGGTCAAGGACCTTCCCTTGGTCTCAGCCATTGCATCACAGGCGTTTGTGATTAGATTGACAAACACCTGTTTGAGCTGATTGGGTGCTCCTTTGGTGAAATAGTGGCCCTTTTCAACTTTGTTTTGCGTGGTTACAGCGCACATCTTTATCTTGTTTTGCGCGATGAACAGCGAATCCGCAATTATTGAGTGCAGGTCAACGACCTCATACCGTTCCGCCACACCCCTTGAAAAATTACTTAAATGCTCCGAAAGTTTTTCGATCATTTGTAAGGCCTTTTCCATGCCTTTCAATGATTTTTTGAGTTTCTCCATGGACTCTGATTTAGGTTCTGCCATTTCATTGAGGGCCAGCATGGCCAGTTCGCTTGTGAGGAATAGGACATTGAGAGGGTTCTTGATATCATGGGCGATGCCTGATGCCATTTCGCCTATGGCGGCAAGGCGGCCTGCATGAATAAGAGTGTTCTGCAATTCTTTGATCTCGCGTATGTCTCTAATTATGGAAAAGGTTCGCAAGAACTTCCCGTCGTCATCGTATATCCCGAATGATCGTATTTCAACCGGGATGCGATTCCCGTCACGGTCTTTCAAGGTGCTTTCTATGATGGTTTTTTCACCCTTTCTCTTTAGTTGATTAAATCCTTCTTCGACCTTGTCCAGTATTTCGTCGGCGTAGATCTGGCGAATATTCATGGAGAGCAGTTCATCTTGGGAGTAGCCTAGCAGGCTTTCCGCTTTCCTGTTGGTGAAGACGATGTTACCGACACCGTCTACAGAGTGAATGATGTCAGGGAAATGCTCGGCGATAATCTCGAAGACATTGGCGTTGCTTATCTCCTTGCCATCTATTCGCATCTTAGTCATAAGGACACGTCCCTCTCATACAGGTAGGTAATAGTTCAAAAAGATTATCCCTTTAAAGAGAAAGAACAATATAATACCTGGGTTGAGCGGTTCAACGTTCAAGGTTCCGGGTTGATGAATCCCAACAGGCTCAATCCAAAAGAATTACGCCTCCATAGAGGCGGCAAATAATTTTCACCCAATGGGTGAAAGAGA
>JAUWXJ010000163.1 GCA_030616425.1 Desulfobacterales bacterium
AGAAAAAGCAACTGGGCAATCAAAACGTTGGCAACCTCATCGGTCAGGGGTGTCCCCAGAAAGATAATCCTATCTTTGAGAAGCCTGGAATATATGTCATAGGCCCGTTCTCCCCGACTACCCTGTTCAATAACTATCGGAATAAGTGGCATCACCTGTCTCCTTGCTCACGTGGTTCTGGCTTTGTCTCAGCCTCTGAGGCCCCGGCTTCTGGCTCTTGTGCCTCCACCTTATCCGCCTCCACTGTTTCAATTGTACTCTTTTTTATGATCGATTTTATAGCCTGTTCCTCAAGGGTCCTTTGCTTGAAGACCTCATAGGTTTCCTTGTATTTCTCATGCAATTGCTTGATTGCGTCCACTGGCTGATTCGTGCGCTCTGCCATCTCCTTGTACGCCTGCTCCAGCATCTCATCCGTTGCGGTGATCCCTCCCTGCTCGATCAACTTCTGCAAAATCAGGTATTCTCGCACCCTCCTTTCTGCCTGGGGATGGTACTTCTTTGAGAGGCTCTCCTCGGTATAGCCTGTATCCCCCAAACTAAGCCCTCTATACGACAGCGCGTCCAGATAGTCCCTGATCAAGGCAGTTAACTCATGCTTGACCAAGACCTCTGGAAGCTCAAAGTCCTGTTGTTTGCCCAACGTGTCAAAGATATCGCGACGGAGTTCCTGCTCGGATCGGTCCTCGTATCTTCGTTCCAATTCCTTTCTAATGCTCTCCTTGAGCTCTGCTAACGTCTCATGTTTCCCCAGGTCCTTTGCGAATTCATCATCAATCTCAGGCAGGATCTCCTCTTTGATCTCCTTGAGGGTAACCTTGAAGGCAATGTCGAGCCCTGCCAAATCCTTGTTGAAATAATCGTCTGGAAAATGCACCAAGATCTCCTTGCTCGTGTTGGCGCGCATCTCCACGAGTTGCTCGTCAAAATCCTTCAGTATCCTTCCCGAGCCCACCTCAACGTTGAAATTCTCGGTCTTGCCGGCCGGGGCAAAAGGTTTGCCGTCTTTGAACCCCTCGTAATCTATCAGCACATAGTCACCTTTCTCAACAGGACGGTCCTCCTCTATGCTCTTTAGCTGGGCCTGGTTTCTCTGGAGTATCTTGAGTTGTGTCTCAACCTCCTCATCGCCAACCTTGTATACCTTCTTTTTGAGCTTGAGGCCCTCGACCTTCAGGTCCTCGATGGAAGGCCGTACTTCTATGGTGGCAGAATATTGATAAGGCTGGTCTTTTTGAAGCTCTGGGGGATCCAGAATCGGCTCACCAACAGGCTCAAGCTCGGCCTCGCGCAGCGCTTCAACATAAGAATCCTGGATCAACTGACTGCAAACCTCTGCATGCACATCCTTTTTGAAGCGCCGCTCTAAGATGGAAAGGGGCACCTTCCCTGGTCGAAACCCTTTCAGCTTGATACTCTTCTTAAGGGTCCTGTACGACTTATCGAGCTCCCGGGTCACGTCAGCTTCTGGAATCTCCACGTTCAGGATCTTCTTTACGGTGCTAACGTCTTGAACATCTACCTTCATCGGGTTACTTTCTCACGGGTTGCCCAGCTGGTGCGAGAGGGGGGATTTGAACCCCCAATCCCTAAGCGGGAGCTGGATCCTAAGTCCAGTGCGTTTGCCAATTTCGCCACCCTCGCACAAAGGATGTTGATTTTTTGCAAAAAGGGTAATAATTGTAACGGATTATAAAGAGGAAGTTCCGTAATAAATAAAAAACCGTACCAACTGTTGAAACATAATGCAATACTAAATCCTGTCAAGGAGGATTGAGGCAATAGACCCTGTCTGAATCCCGGACAAGCCGGAGACAAAAATGTCAGTGCAAGTCTGCGTGTGTCTGCGGCTAATTTATCCAAAGACTGCAACCACAATAAGTTTTGTGATATGGCAGAGAATATATTGCCACAAAAAATGCCAATTTCATGACTAACACACTGAAACACAAACGAATAATATTTGGCCTGATATGCCCTGCCTTGCTGGTGCTGGCGTGTATTGTAAAGAATTCACCCCCGGCCCGAGCCATATCGATTCCAGACGAGCTGCTACGGCAAAAAGTCGTAGTAATAGACCCTGGGCATGGCGGTCATGACCCAGGGGCTGTGGGGCCGGCTGGCCTGGCAGAAAAGGATGTGACGCTTTCAGTTGCCCGCAAGATCAAGGAGATTCTTTCCAGAGCCTATGAAGTCGTACTGACCCGCGAGGACGATTACATGGTCGATATCGTACGTAGGACCGGAGTGGCAAACCATCACCACGCCGATCTTCTTATCAGCATTCATGCAGGAAGCGGCTTTGGACACCAGGCCCAAGGCGTGGTCACATTTTTTCACAGTCCCGGCACAGGCCCAGGCTCTATCCCCTTTCGGAAGGAGAGGGATTCATGGGAGGTAGGCGAAAAACCACTACCCTGGGACGAGATTCAAGACAAGCATAGGGCCAAAAGTCAGGCCCTGGCAAAGCTTGTACACAAGCATCTGCTGGCAAAATTAAACCCTGAGAGCAGGGGGATTCGCGAGGCCCCCCTGTTGATTCTCCAGGGGGCCGACATGCCGGCCATCCTTGTTGAGGTTGGTCATCTGAGCCACCCTGCTGAGGAAAAGAACCTCAGGAGGCCTGACGTGATATCTGCCACTGCCGAAGCCATCTGCGAAGCCATAAAAGAATTCTTTGCGAAATATCCGTAACTCGCCCGCACATCCCATATCCCACATCGCACATCCCACATCACTCCAATATTCCAATCCTGGGCAGAGCGAACCAAATACCTTGCATCCATAAAAAAGGCGTGATACACCTAAGACCCGGGGCGTGGCGCAGCCTGGAAGCGCGCCTGCTTTGGGAGCAGGAAGTCGGAGGTTCAAATCCTCTCGCCCCGACCAATGATTTAAAAGGGTTAGGTCTTCTCAGGCTGTTGCCCAAACAGCCACTCACTCAGCTGTCCGGGAGCTGTCAGGGGACATCTTTTTTGAGGCAGGTCAAACAGCACCCTGCCTGTTAGTGGCAAATGGCATCGGGCTTGTTAAACCAGGCACACGTATGTGTGGCATACAAGCTAATAAGCCCGTTTGTAAGTGGGTCAGGACGGTATGCCGAATATGGTGCCGTTGTGGAACCTTCCACGCGATTATCAGTGACCTGACCTCAAAAAAGATATCACCCGACAGCTTGTGAGCCACGAAAAAACAGCAACATTTCCCCGGGGGTGATTTGGGCAACAGCCTGCTCTGGCCAAACCCCTTTTTTTTCGGTTCATAGAGAAAAACTGCTGGATTTTTATCCGTATTTTGCCAGTAAAAAAAGTGTTGCCTTTAGGGGCAGATCTCAGACATAGACATGGAAGGTCTCTCCTTTCATTATATGGTCAAGGAAGAACAGTCGAACAAATCATCTGATGTATTAGACATAGTCGTAACCAAAGGTGACCTTTATTTGGGAAAGGTACCGTTTGAAACCGTATCGGACTTTGAGATTAGCCAAGTGCCCCTCAGCTCCATTACCATCAAGCGATGTAGTGTGAAATTTGGAGAGCTCACGAATGACCAAAAGTCTCGGTTGGAGGATTTCATCCAAAACCACACCACCTGGATGGTGCACTAAGCCTATAGGGACATGCCATGAACTGAATGCCAAGATCCCGATTTCTCATAAGGAGAGGTGGGGTTTTGTGTTCGGATTTATTTGAATAGGTCTCGAGGAGGAATCACATCTTAAATAATAAGTATTTGATACGCAAACGTAGTATTTAAGATATGAGGCTATAGTTCCACCCTTATCCGCACTTGCCTGAATACGTGGAACCACAAGAATCTCTAGAGAAACTTGCTGAAGAGTTGTAGGAAATTGCAAATCCTGGGGTTAAGGCTGAGGAGACATAGTCTATCTTGACAGGTTTCACCTGTTCAAAGAGTTGCTTGTCTATAATGAAGGTAAGACCTTTCTTGTTGAAGGTTTTATCGTTTTCTTGAGGCTCGTCCAGAGTCATGCACAAAGACTGCCGGCCTCACGTGCCAGGAAACATCTTGAGCCTGATCGGGGGGATCTCCTCCTTGTCTTTCTGAAATTCCCTGATCATCTCATCTGCTTTTTCAGTCACTTGAAACATTATCTCCTCCCCCACAAAATCCCGGGGTTCATCAATCGACCCTTCTAGTTTACGTATTAAGGAGCATTTGTCAATCGGCTAGGCAAAAAAATGGGGGCACACCTTGAAGCTAAAGTTACTTGAAGTCGATTAATAGGCGTGATCCGGCCCTGCTAACTGCTCATCTATGTACCCCTGTGCGATTGCTACAAGCTCCTGAATTTCTCTGGTTTGCGGCAGGGCGGCAGCAATTCTTTCCACATACCCTCGTTCGTGGACTGCCCGAATCGTTGGTCGAAAATTCAGATCAAATACCCAGCTGATCTGCACCAGCTTATAGTCATTGAGCGTGGCCATATCCCGGGCGTCGCCTATCTTTTTCCGGCGAAGCATATCTATTACGTTGGGCGAGCAGGTTTCCTTATTCGGCAGGCCCAACACAATGGTTGAATCCTGCTCCTTGTCCTCGCGCTCATAATAGTCAATAAATACCCGCCAGATATCCAGCTTGTCAGCATCACGCAAAAGTCGCGCAAAAAAGAGGGAGCGTTGATCTTCGTATTCCGGCAGGGTGCGTACATTGTGGTAGCGAATCCCCTTTGTGATGAGTAACTGCTCGGCCTCGGAGCAAATCGAAAGCACCTCGTGCCTGGCCAGTTCGTGTAACCCGAGTTCTGCGTGATTCTCCGAGATGGTGTCCTTGAACGTTCCGTATGCGGCATACTGTTCAAACCTGCCAATGTCGTGAAACAAGGCCATTGTCTCGGCCAAGAACATATCCTGGGCCACCAGTTGCACGGCCTGGCCGAGCATATTAATCTCCTTGCATACCTGTCCGGTGTGCTCCTGTTTCAGCCTGATCATATGGTTGCGAGCCGGATCATCCGTGTAATATCCGTCCACATAATCGGCGAACCACTTCTTGAACTTGGCAAGATCGTCTCTGTTCATTGCATCATCACATTAAAGTGTGTATCAGCAGGCCGTTCCACGACTGAGGTTTCCAAGACCTCACTGTTTGCCATATCCACAAAAAAGGGCTTTCAGCATAGCCGCTGAAAACCCCTTGATTTTATTGGTGGGCCGTACAGGAATCGAACCTGTAACCTCCTGATTAAGAGTCAGCTGCTCTGCCTAGTTGAGCTAACGGCCCTGATCACATATTTTTGC
>JAUWXJ010000125.1 GCA_030616425.1 Desulfobacterales bacterium
AGTAGTCATATTGCAAGTCAATTCGGACTCCTCAATATTTGACTGTATGCTTTTCTTGTTAAGATAGCGATGCTTGCTACTATTGCAAAGGTCTTTGCAAATCGATAATACTTCATTATCCTTTATATATCGCTGTACCTCCTTTTTAGATATTCCGGGTGACTCTTGTTCCCATAACCAATCACCGATGTGATGTGTGGTAATAGAAAAATTAAAAATTGAGTCAGCTATTAATATATCATCTTGGCTTTCTATTGTATTGAATAGCCTTTCTCTTTCTCTCTTCGCCTTTTCTAATAAGTCTATAGGGCTTTCAAACTTATATCTTAGTGTTACTTTCTCCATACGTTTCCTCTTTGCCCAAAACCACAAAACCCCGCCTCTCATCTGTGAAAAAATGGGGTCTTGGTATTCAGTTCATAGCACCCTCTTGGATAGAGTTATTGGAAATGCTGTTCAGCATAGAAATGATTTGCTGCCTTTTGGGGTGTCGTTTTAAGCAATGTTATCAATTTGTCTATGCTACACCCTGCTTCAGGGGAAAAATGGAGTGTAAGAGTAGTACTTGCCTTGACCCATTCACTGCGATGAAAAGGGGATATGTTATATGTGCGTGTAACAAAATGCTTCTCACTATCAGGCAGATTTAAGCTTATAGCTCCTGATAGATCGTCACAGTCTTTGTCGAACTCAAAACTTAATTCAATTCCATCCGATGTACTCCCCACTTGTCTATTCTTCACGGAAATATTAACTTCCCTAGCTTTACGATACCATGCTTTTGCTTTTAGAAGGAGATCAAGCAATTCCTGACGGCCATTCTCCGAAATTCTTAGGCCGATATATACCGCTGAGATTCTTTGGCTGATGATTGCACGGTCGAATGGCAATAGGCATAGGTAGGCATAATTTTGAGTATCAACTTTGACATCTAAAGAATAGTCCGCGGTAAAAGATGAAAACCCTCTATCTCTCTGCGAGGTTCTTGGCTTGCAAGAGTCCACGGTGCCGACTGAATATTCGACAGGTTCTCTTTTTGGCTTGCCTTCCAAATCGACAAGATGTTCCATAAACGCTTCAAGGCGTTTTTGCTCTTCTACTTGTGATTTTGAATTAGAAGGACTGCAAGATATGCTGATTGCAATGAGTGTCAATAGAAATGCACTGCACGTAGTGAGGCGGGCTAGTTTTGGAATCTTCATTCTCACCTCTCCTTATGAGAAACGGGGTCTTGGTATTAAAGATCCCTGCAGCAAGCTGCTGTGAATCTTCGACTGTAAGGAAGTTTGTCATTTTTGGATCCGCTCGCTAATCCCGCTGGCGGACGGGGAACGCACTCGCTTTTGCAGTTCAGTTCATGGCACCCTCTTGGTTGGGGTTAAATCCATTATCGTTTTACGGAATCCAAATTCTTTTGATATATTTTGGTATGAGGATGATTGGGACCTAAACGTTTGATCCCTATTTTCAGTGCCTTTTCATAGTAGTCAATAGCCCTGTCCAATATAGGGGATGTTCGTTCCGAGCGTGCTTTGCGCGTCAGGCGGTTCATGATAAAGGTTGTGGTATGTTCAGATTACGAGGTCAAGGCGCCAAGCTTCAGCACCCCCACTGCAAAATAAGTTAGGCACGTTCGGAACGAACGTCCCCTATCTCCTTTTGACCGGCTCACTCCCCGTAAGATACTATGAACTGAAACAGGGTCACATCTCTCCCCCCTTATTATTCTTTTCCCGTTTTTGGGCTCGTGGGTTGTCTGTACTTGTGCTCATATCCGTACCAAAAATCAATAGCGTTTTTGATATTCTGTTGAACGTCTTTATCATCTATAAAACCTTCAAATTCCTTCTTTGTGGTGGTGGCGGCAAACTCAATGCCTTCCTTTATGTTCTGCTTAACTCCGTGGAAAAAGCGCTTGTCATAGGCCAAAGACTTCATTTCTATAACAGATTGTTTTATGGTGAAATTGATTGCTTTTCTGACATTGGAGCGCATACCAGCAAGGAATATGAAAAACACAATAACCAATACAACGCCCCACGCCCCTGCTCTGAAAATCTCTCTCAAAAACACCTGGCCTAAACTCCCCTGCGAAACGACTCTTTGGTTCTCCATAGTTTCCTCCTTTCGTCAAAAACCACAAGACCCCACCTCTCCTCATGAGAAATGGGGTCTTGGTGTTCAGTTCATAGTACTCCCTAGGTTAGGGTTAAGGACTCTTGCCAAAACTTTCCTCTAATACCACAGAAAGGTACTGCCCTGATACTATTTTTTTTAGGGAGAAAATACGGTTAAAAAACCAGTGGTTCTGCACGCACAAGATGGTCAGGTTGTTACTTCTATCTCTTGAACTGCTTTTCCCTATCCGTCCAGGACTACTGATTTTCCCTCCGTATTTTATCCGTAAAAAAAGAGGCTTGCCTTTAATGGCTGAACGGGCTACTGAGACTTTATCCAAAATCAAGGCCTAACCTCATTTTTTTGCCACTTACCATAAGCCTGAACAAGGGGGTGGAAAATGATTGGTCTTTTGTTCATCGATGACGAGGAAGGGGTACGACGGTCCATTACACGGGCACTCAAACGGGAGCCTTACACTGTTCACACTACAGAAGACGGCGAGACGGGCATTGAGGTCATTCAGCAACGCCTTTCAGAGATATCAATCGTGATCTCGGATTATAAGATGCCCGGCCTGGATGGACTCGAAACCCTCAACAGGATTCTCTCCATCAATCCTGAGATTACCCGCATACTCCTTACCGGTTACGCCACCATGGAAAGTGCTATCCAAGCAACCAATGAAGGGCTTGACGGGTTTCTCACAAAGCCATTTGACAATATAGAGCTTCGTAACAAGATTCAAGAAATTATGATCAGGAAACGGCTCAGGCAGTTCATCTCCGACCAGATATACCAACAGATCAAGAGTAATCCAGGCATTATGGAGCCCAAGAGACAAACAGCCACCATACTCTTTACCGACATCCGGGGCTTTACTGAAATGTCCCACAATATGCCCCCGGAAGAGATCGCAGCCTTTCTGAACGATGAATATTTTAGGCCTTTTGGAGAGATAGCGTATCGTCATAACGGCACGGTCGACAAGCACATCGGCGATTCCGTAATGGTGGTTTACGGGGCACCCATATCTTACGATGATGATATTCTTAGGGCCATTGAATCGGCCATCGAAATGCAGGAGACTGCTCTAGCCAATAGCCGGAAATTGCACAAGAAAAACGGGTTTCGTCTCAACATAGGCATCGGTATTTCTACAGGCGAAGTGGTTACAGGTGTATTTGGTTCCTTGAGAAAGAAAGAATACACGGCCTTTGGTATGCCGGTCAATATTGCCTCGCGGTTGGAAAAGCTGGCCAGGGTGGGGGAGATATTGGTCAGTGAGACGACCTACAAGGAAGTATCAAACAGGTTCCTTGCCGAGAAGGTGGCGCCTAATGTTGCCATAAAAGGTTTGAGTGATCCTGTGGCTATATACCGAATCTTGGGGAGGGCTTGATCCTTGCCCCGTTAATCCACAAGCTTTTCCATTACAATAATGAACGCTGGTCCCTTTAGTCCGCGTGCGGCCAATTAATGGAGCTAGAGCTTGTAAATTAATGGGGCTATTGCTTCAACTTGACGTGGCTGCTCTTTTGAAGCTCTTTTCCATTGACTCGAATTGCCTCCGCCCGGTTTGTGTACACCTTTGTAATCCTGAGCTCACCAATCTTGGGACCGGAAACCAGGTAGAATTGACCCGCCTGACCCTTGATCGGTTCACCCGCTCCAAAGACCTCTAATACATCTCCTTTGACAAGCCCCACATCATTGCCGGCTGTAAGGGTATAAGTATCCCCTGAAACAGAGGTGATATATCCCTTCCACTGCTTATCGCTCAACAGCTCACAGATCCTTTTGCTTATCACAGGTGTAGTTTTGGTCATGAGTAGATCTGCAACCTTCTTGTTGTATCCTTTCCTTCCCTTTATGTTTTGCCACTCGTGTTCTGAGACCTCGACCTCGTCCTGGACCACCTTATAAAAAAGGAGCGCTCCGGTTTCAATGTCAAAGGCCTTCACGTGTATAGAGAGTTGCACGAGCATACAAGTGTCTCTGAATCCCCAGACACCACGATTCTCCGCTACACACTCAATCTCAGCAAGGCTCTCCTCCAGTACCGCATCGAGGCCAAGGGCCCTGCCGACTTTGGATAGGGCCAGGTTGTCGAGTTGACCGGAGGGTAGACGAGGTACCTGCTCCAAGAGATTCCGGGTCTTTCCAGAATCTTTGATGATCTGGTCATCACAATAGTGCCTTAAAGATACCTTTAGGAAGGCTCTAGCTAAGCCTTTAAACTCTTTACCTCCGTAGCCTGTTTTGTTCACAGTGGGCAGGAGTGCTATCTTTTTCTTCAAAGTCCTCGCCTCGCCCATAATGTCTTTGGTTATCTTCTTGGCGGTGGCACAGCCGGTTAACAGAAAGATGGTTATCAAATAGAAGGCAATACTAATAGTACCCATTCTCCACATGATTCTCATCCGCTTTCTTGCTCCAATCCAAATCCGAATTTCCAAATGTTCACAACTGTTAACCTTAGAAGCTGTTTCAGGCACTTTAGCTCACTCTTTCTTGTATTCCACCCGCGCGGTAGTGGTTATGCCGCCACGGGGTGTGAAGCTCCCCACCACCTCCATAAACCTGGGACGCACAACGGAAACCAGATCCTCCAAGATTCGATTGACCACGTGCTCGTAAAAGATGCCGACACTCCGATACTGCAGCAGGTAATACTTCACGGACTTCAATTCGACAATCTTATCATTTGGCCTGTAGCGAATCGTGATGGACCCAAAGTCCGGAAGACCTGATATGGGACACACAGAGGTAAATTCTGGCTGGTCAATCTTGATCTCAATATCCCTTTGAGTCCTATAGCCATAATCGAGTACCTGAAGCACAGCCGGGTCTATGGTGTCCGGGCTTTCAATCTTCTTGAGTAGGGCTTTTTGTATGCTAGATATGTCCATGCCGACTCCTTTCTGCAGTGACCGGCCTGTTTCCCGCAGGCCCCGCCCCGGGCGGGGAGCTTCAATTTTTCGTGTCCTATAACATAATCGGCCCAGCAGTGAAAGACCAACCCAGACAAACCTCAACCTTCCCGTGCCTGACCGTTATTACAGATCTCGGGACAGAGTTGTCCACAGGCCGCGCCTATATCACCCCCCTTACTGCGACGTATCACGGCTGTATAGTGTCGATCCAAGAGGACTTTTTGAAAAGCGAGGATGGCACCCTCCTCAGGCCTTCTGAACTCAGTCCCCTCATACGGATTAAAGGGTATTAGATTGATTTTGGCCCTCAAAGGTCTCAATAGCTTTGCCAAACGCTCTGCATCCGTGGGGGCGTCGTTCACCCCGGCAATTAAGACATACTCAAACATGATCATCCAGCGGGGCGGGAGTGAAAATCTGCGACACGCAGACAGGAGCATCTCGATCGGATAGGTGCGATTGATCGGCATCAACCTGTTTCGAGTATCGTTGTCTGCAGCGTTCAGGGACACGGCCAGACCCACCCTGACGTCCCGTCCTAGATCGTCCATCCTCGGGACCAACCCTGCCGTGGAAAGGCTTACACGCCGACCCGAAAACTGAAGGCCGTTGTTGCCTGTAATGGTCTGGATAGCCTGCACAACACTATTGTAGTTGGCAAGCGGTTCCCCCATCCCCATGAAGACGATGTTTGTCACAGAGTCTGGCTCGCCAAGAGCATCCCGTACTGCACAGACCTGATTAACGATTTCCGAAGGTTCAAGGTTCCTCACCAGTCCGTCGCGACCGGTAAGGCAGAACTTACAACCCATTCCACAGCCCACCTGACTCGATACACACAGTGTCCAGCGACCCCGTTCCGGAATCAGCACGCTTTGGATATATTGACCGTCCTTCAAACGGAAAAGGTATTTTCTGGAGCCGTCCCTTGAGGTCTGAACCTGTTCTGTCTCAAGCCGGCTTATGAACAGTCGCTCCGACAGGAATTTCCTGAGATCCTTGGAAAGGTCTGTCATCTCCGAAAAGGAATAGGCGCCCTGGTGGTAAATCCACCTCAGAATCTGGCCAACCCGGTAATTGGGAATGCCGTGCTGTCCGAGCCACTCCCCGAGGGATTCTTCGGTAAAGCTTTTTGCATCCTGTTGTATAGACATGGTGGGCATTGCTTGTTCCCAAAATATTTTCTTGACAGTGGTTTTGAGGGATAATAATTATAAGAGTTTTCGTGTAATAAGGCCATTATCATGTTTGAAAACCTTACTGACAGATTGAACGCTGCTTTCAAGAAGCTTAAGGGCCATGGCAAGTTAACTGAGAAAAACATCGAGGCCGGCCTAAAGGACGTACGCCTAGCCCTTCTTGAAGCTGACGTGCACTACAGGGTCGTTAAGGACTTTATCGCTGCTGTCAGGGAGCGTGCCATCGGCCAGGAGGTCCTGGGTAGCCTGACACCGGGACAACAGGTTGTCAAGATTGTTAATGAGGAGCTTGCCAGGCTGATGGGGAGCAGACACGAAGGGCTCTGCCTGACCGGTAGTCAACCGGCCGTGGTCATGCTGGTCGGCCTTCAGGGTTCCGGGAAAACCACGACAGCAGGCAAGCTGGCTAAACTCCTGATGAGCCAGCAACGGATACCGTACCTGGTCCCTGCAGATCCTTATCGCCCGGCAGCAATTGAGCAACTGAAGATGATAGGGGACCAGATCGGCGCGGAGACTTTTCCGGCCACACAAGATATCGATCCAGTCGATATCTGCCGAGAGGCCCTCCAGGCGGCACGCAAAGGCAACTTTGATACCCTCCTGATTGACACAGCAGGACGCCTCCATGTTGACGAAGCCCTCATGGCCGAGTTGAGTCGGATCAAGGAGGCTGTGCGTCCATCTGACATCCTGCTGGTGGCCGATGCCATGACCGGACAGGATGC
>JAUWXJ010000046.1 GCA_030616425.1 Desulfobacterales bacterium
TGAATGCAGGATGCGGTCAGAATCGACTGCATAGTTCTGCCGATGACCAGTATCAATACGTTCTTCAGGAAAACGACGGATCGCATCCTTGCTATGGCTAGCCAGATGCGAGAGGAATCGCTCTTCCTGTTCATCCAGGGATTCCTTTATTTGCTGCAAATAGATTGAGTCAGATTTCTCCATTTTCAATCATTTCATCAATAAGCTTGAAGAAATCGATTCCCGCTTGCCTAAACCCCTCTTTTCCGTATTTCATGTTTGCTTCCAAGACCCAATATCGATCATCAAAAAAGCAGATGTCTAGTCCCACGTCATCCAGCTGACAAAGACGAGCCGTGTTTTGGGCAAAGGCCAGGCCTTCCTCTGGGATGTTATCAAAACTGATGGTGCCACCCTGTGCCACATTTGTGCGGAACTCACCCGGACGAGCAATACGCCAGTAGGCGTGGATAATGCGGCCGCGAATCAACACAACGCGAAGGTCTCGATCGATTTTAAAGTATTCCTGTATATAGGCAGCGCGGCTTAAACTGTTGTATTCAAAAAGCTCATCCTCATTGCGGATCAAGTATATGCCTCTGCCTAGAGCTGAGCCGCGGGGAATCTTGGCCACAAAGGGAAATTGAAAGCGGTTCAATATTTTTGACTTTTGATGATTTCCGTAAAAAACCCGTGTCCTGGGGTGAGGAATCTTAAGGAGGTCGAAAAGGGCTGTTTGCTTAATCTTGTCCATCACATATTTGTAGGTATGATAGTTTGGAAAGGTCCGTTTGCCGATCGTATCAAATATATCAGCGTAGAAAGCCGTAGGATAATAGATCACATCGGATTCGCGAATCAGCTCTAATTGCCAATCCTCATAGTCAGAAAGATTTGTTCGAACTCCCAGGGTAATCACGTTTTTGCAGTGTCGTAACCTGCTCTCTAGGGCTATCCTTGGTTTAGTAATCATAGTTCGTCCAAAATTTCCTGTTCCCACCGGTCAACTATCCTATCCCAGGAATAATACTTTGATGAGAAGGAGTGGCATTGCTCACGCAATTTTTCATATTCCAAGGGATCTTTTCTGAAAAGGTCATATTTTTCTAAGATCAGACGGCTCATGGCATTGGAATCTGTACCTTCAAATACTAACTCGTTCGAAAAGCGGTCTAGGGTCTCTGGTGTTGCCCCTGCAGGGGTTCCCAGAACAGGTGTGCCGCATGACATAGCCTCCAGGGTGACCAGTCCGGAATCCGAAAGTTCGGGTCGGGCCTTGTGCACCAATACAAACACCTCGTGCCCTCTTTTTGCGAGCCCTTTAGCAAGATAGTAGATATATTTGTTTGCCCCACCGATACTATCCGGATAAAGTACATCAGTTAAAAAGAGTAGTTTCATGCCCTTCACAGCTCAATATACCTTTGCCCGAAAACCTCGTACCATTGTTTTAACATCAACTGCCCCCACAAGGCTTCACCCCAATCCCGGCGTCCTCGAACATGTTGATCTATGAGTGCTGATGCAAGCTTACGGTCAATCAACCCTAAAGGGTCTGGGCTTGTGTCAAGGAGTACCCTTTTCAGGTGCTGAGCCAGCGATGTCCTAAGCCAGGTGGAAACCGGGAGTACAAAGCCGTATCGTTTTCGATTGATGATCTTTTTGGGGACCCGTTTACCAAATGCCTCTTTGAGGTGCCACTTTCCCTGAAACCCTCGAATCTTCTCCGACAAAGGGAGTTGGATGCCAAAAGAGACTACGGGCTCTGAGCAGAAAGGGAGTATACCGATCAATCCATTACAGCCGGTAATCTTGTAAAATAATCTGCCGATATCTCCACACAACCATAGCCTGACATCGACCTCTGATACAAACCCGAGGTCATGTTCTGAGCGCTTCAAAAACGGAACCGGTGCCAACTTTGAACCTCGGCCGGGCGTGGGAAAGGCGTATTGGCTGAGATATGCACCTTTGAGTCCTTCAGTCTTGAGCATCTCAAGGCCGATTGCCGCCTTTTTCCATTTACTCCGAAGGGGAAATCTGTGGAGAAAATCTGGTAACAAATTAAAAGCTTTTTGAAATCGGCTTACTTGGGAAATAAAAATGTGCTTCCAGTGTCCAGCAAATATTTCATCGCTTCCAAGGCCGGAGACGATACAAGCGACCTCTTTAGCTGCGGACATAGAAAGGACATAGGTAGCCAGAGCTGAGGGGTTTCCAGAGGGCTCTTCCAGGCAGGCTGCTACTTGAGGCAGGAGATCTTCGATTTGCTCAGGCGCGACGGAACGAGTGACCAAGGGCACGTCATAATAATTAGCAGCATACTGCGCATAGGCCATCTCATCAGGCCCTTCTTCGCATGCAGCCGAGTAAGCAATGATCGGCCGATCTGTGATCGATTTGAGGAGCGCAAGGAGGAGCGTGGAGTCAAAACCTCCGCTCAGGAACAATCCAATAGGCCCGGAAACCCTGCTAATAGCTTGGTACAAGGAGGTCTTTATCAAGTCGCAGAGCTTCTGGGCAGCATTTGCCACAGAATCAGATGCAGGAGTGTAATCAAAATCGATCCATTGAAGAACCCTGCAGCAAGACTTCGGCGAGCTCAGTCGAGTCGCTGCAGGGAATCTTCGACCGTAAGGAAGTTTACCATTTTTAGATTCGCTCGCTAACCCCGCAGTCCCGATAAATCGGGACGGGGAATGCGCTCGCTCTTGCGGTTCAGATGCCGTGATCTGATCATCTGCAAGCCTCAGAACCTCTCCCCCAAGTAGCTTCTTCACAGGTGCAATCAGCGATTCGCTTCCAGGTACTTGCAGATAGGTACTGTAGCGATCGAGCGCAGCCCTGTTCAAGCTACTACGGCTGCGTCCCAGGTATTCCAACACCCAGCATAGTCTATTGCTAAATACAGCCCCGCTTGTTGTTTCTGCATAGTAGAGATCGAGGAGGCCGAGGCAATCCTTGTGAATGGTCAGCGTCCCATCACGCTGATAGCACATCCATATGAGGGGGCCTGTCGTATTTCTGGGGGGGGTGAGGGAGACCGCTGAACGTAGGCCCACAGCCATTTTCACCGAGGACAACGGCATATCAGGTAAAGGCACCTGCCCGCTCGTGCCTCGCAGTGGCAGGCGGGTTGGGGGCCGAAGAGAAGCGGTTTCACTTACCCCCTGAACTGTCATAGATTTCAAATCATCATCAACATCGAGCGTGGTAAAGAAGACGTGCATAACATCCCCATTATCCACCAGTCTGAGGTGATAAGGATGATTCGCCTTCCGAGTTCCGAGCCAAAGGTGCCCTTGGGACCAGAGGGTCTCAAAGCCTTGGATGCCGCCTGCAACTGAAGAGTTCAGGTCAGTATCGTAGATACCCAGAAAGTCGTGTCCAATTGTAAGTTCGGAGTTCATTGCCACAAATTTTCAGTCAGCAACAACGGACAGAGACCTTTTCAAAACTCCTTTTCTCTTTTACATAAACTTTTTGACCCATCTGCGGGCTCGCTCACTAAATCCCAAACACGTAGTGAAGCATAGCGCTCAACTCGGCCTAACGGCCTCAAACAGTGCAAGATTGGCCCGGATGGGTACCCCAAAAAGTTTATGATAGTCGTTCAAAGTACTTTTTCAAAGGTCTCGGACATTTAACAACGATCGACTGGGGTGCCAAGTTCAGTTCGATGCCTTCTTTAATAGAATAAGCCCAACCGCAAATCCCAAAATATAGCTGATTTGAGAGGAGAGATATATCCAGTGAAAACGGACCAGCGCATGACCCAGTTTCAGAAATTGCCTGGCGATTCTGTAGGACAGTTTGCGTTGTACCTGCTCAGGCGTTGTGTGGGTGGTAGCCTGCTCATAAACCCACTCGGGATGGAACTTGTTGCAATAGGCAGCACCCTTGCCGTTTCGAAAAAACTGCTTCAGCAGCCTTGATAAACGGGATGGTGGCAGGTGATGAATCCAGACCCCGGGAACTACCACCACCCTATAACCTTTGGCCCGAAACTGGTGCCTCAAATACGGATCGAGCCCCCTTGGAATCAACTCGTTTTCCCCCCCTACCCTACAGAACAGCTCCTTGCGCATGATCAGACAAGGATGCTCTGCCAGATCACTGTCTACTATTTGAGTCACCATGGGGGACGTGCGGCGCGGTATCTCCGCCATAGCCTTTTTTACCAGCCTTGGTGCATCATCGGGGATCAGATTAGGCACGCCGGCCATTCCGATATCTGGATAACGATCCAGGATATCGACCAAAACCTGAAATAGTTTCCGGTGTCCAAGTCTTGTATCATCATCCAGGGTCAGGAGATATCTTCCCCGTGCGAGGTCGGCTCCTGTATTTATAGCCCTGCCCTGACTGGGGTCGCCCTTGATGATAATGGTTTCGAATTCTTGAAACGTCTGCTCCTTCAGCTGTTCAAGGAGCCTTGGGAAGTATCCTTCGCGAAAGCCGTCAACCGTCGGTATGATGACCGAAAGGACTGGATAGTCCTGTTGCGTGGATGCCATACCATCCATTCCGGCAATATCAGCCTGAAAATACCTGGCCCGATGTGCTACAAAGCCCCGTAAAGATAGCTTGCCATGTCCTGACCTCATCAGCTATCTCACCCAGTTATTGTGGCGATATGAACCTTGCATTTCAAAACTATCCCGAGTTTTCTCAATTAGTTACCATGGATAGATCAAAGAGTCAATCGATTGCGCGCTCAGGGGCCGCAACAGCCACAGAATTGGCTTATGACTGCTGGAAGCCCTTTCCCCATCCCTGGTCGATATGGATACTTCTATTCCTCATCCACAATCGTGATGCCGCACCTCGAACACCGTAGTACCACTTCTTTTTTGAGACTTAGCAAAATGCCGACCGTAATTGACAGGCATCCAATCAAGGACACTTCCTCAGAGATCGAATAGATGCTGATCTCCAGCCACTCTAAAAACCCCATTCTAAATCCGTAACCGATCAGTAATAAGGGAAAAAGGGCAAGGATCCCCACGCCGATCAAGACAGCTACCCAGATTGGATGGGCCATCTTTCGGGTTCGGATTATGCTCGGCTCATTGCATACGTGACAATAATCGACCATGTCAGTCAAAAACTCTGAAGTATTACACTCCCAAGAGTCGCTTTATTTCTTCGCGACTCTTAGCCAAGTGACTTCCTGGCCAGTAGATCCTTCCACAGGTCTTGCATTCAGAGAATCTATAGTGGCCAGTCCATATATGGTCAGGTACTTTTCCGACTACGTCCCCAGGCTCCACAGGCTCAAGGAGCTGGTTGCAGATTGTGCAGCGACTAAAGAATTTATCTGGGTCGGGTTTCAGACCGAGCAGGTGGACAAGATCCTGCAGTTGCCTTTTAGGGTCATTTGCTTCCACAAGTATCAACCCGTCTGGTGCCACTTTTCCCACAAGCTGAGTATTGCGTGATAGAAGGATACGGCCCTCGTCCGCTAGTGCAAGGAATCTGTCGTTAGACAGTGTGCGGGAGTAGAGGGTATCGTAACCAAGGATACGAAGCCATTTGGCTAGTTTTCCGAGCATTCGATCAGCAGCAAACCTCATGGTGTTTGACCGTTAAGTCGTTAAGCGGTTGAGTCGTCGAGTCGTTTTCCATTCAACCACTCAACTACTCAACCAATCGACTATTCAACTACTCAACCACCTCGGCACCAGAAACCTCCAACGTGTAAGCCCCATTCGGGATCGAAACCTTTGTCCAGAACTTTTCCACCGTGAGTGACCAAAGCTGCCCGCCGGTGTCTGAGATCGCAATCCTGTGTGGAAACAGGAAGGATTCCGTCTGATGAAACTCACTGAATGCGACCGTGTATCGGAGGTTCCCCCAACCATCAAATACCTCAACTTGTTCAACAGCCTTTGCGTCGTTCTTCAGCCATATCTTTTCGATCAGGCGTCCCCACTTTTTGTAAAGGCTGAGAAGCCATCCGCCATCGGGTGTTGAAGCTCGAATTTTAGTATAATCAAATGGGAGGATCGGGGGCTGACCCGACAAGAGGGCAAATAGGTCCTCGGCTCTCATAGGCATGGATACATAACGTGAAAGATTGCCGATAGTGGCCTCCCCTTTGAAATAGCGATTATCTTGATGGGAATAGAGAAAAAATCTCGATCCATTGATTACAAAGGTGAGGGTGGGCTGGCCCCACGGCCCAAGTGTCTCCACTCGCAGGTTTTGGGGCTGAGACCCTATCCACACTATGCGGAAAGTCTGCACGCCGCTGTGGCCGATTGTTTTGCACCTGCCAACCCCTTTGAAAGTCTTGAGGTCATTCTTGAGCTGTTCCAGTGACTTCAAAATCCGATTGACATCGGGCGTCGGCTTCGTCGGAACGGCTTTCGGTCTTATGGCACATCCACAAAAAGACAATGAAATAACCAGGGCTGCCAGGATAAAATGAGTGAAACCGTGCATCCTAGTCCAGGTGTTTCTCAACGCCTTGTATCTTCTCTTCAAGCGCCTTTGTATCTTCCCCTTTCTTTTCGAGGGCCTTCTTGTAGTATTGTAATCCCTTCTTTGGATTATTTACCTTCATATAAGCATCGCCTAAGTGTTCCAGGATGGTGGCATCCTCGGGAGCAAGACTAGTTGCTTTCTCGAGGGACTTAATAGCTCTTTTGTAATGGCCCTTCTTATAGTACACCCATCCCAGGCTGTCGATAATGTAGCCATCGTTTGGCTTTTGTTTGATAGCCCTCTTGATCAAGCCTTCAGCTTTATCAAGGTTTGTACCGAGTTCGGCATACGTGTAGCCCAGATAGTTTAAGGCCTCGGCGTGGGTTGGGTCTATACCAATTACTGCCTTCATTTGTTCTATGCAGGACTTCTTATCATCGGCTTTGTCATAAATCACGCCGAGTCGAAAATGAAGTCTTGCGCTGTCAGGTTGTAGTTCTATGCCCTTTTTGAGTGTGACCACTGCTTTGTCATATGATTCCATCTCTTCATACAGGGCGCCCAAGAACAAATAAAGCTCAGGATCATTAGGTTCCTTATCAATCGCTTCAGTCATCATACGGATTGCCTTTTCCGCGTTACCTTTCTCCTTGTACAGGAACCCGAGGTGAACCACAGCGCTCCGATGATAGGGCGACGTCTCAGTGATCTTTTCAAAGGATGCGATCGCCTCGTCTGTCTTTTTAAGCCCTTCAAATGCCATGCCCAGAAAGTAATGGAACTCCGGGTTCTCCAAATCATCTTTCAAAAGTAGCTGTAAGGCGTCGGTGGCCTCCTCGTACCTTTTTTCGTCCAGATATATCAGTGCAATGTGTTTGATAACATTTGGATTCGATTTGCTCCGAAGCTTAAGCTCTTCGAATACACGTGCGGCCTCCTCGGGTCGACCCATTTTCAAGTAAGAACGGCCAAGCCCAACTGCGGCTCTGAGGTTTTCTGGATTGCTATCCAGAATCTTGTTGTAGGTTTCGATAACTTTTTCGTGTTTATCAGAGGCTTCGTAAATACTGATAAGTTCAAAAAAGGTTTGCTCATGATGAGGCTTTATTTCAACAGCTTTCAGCAAGGCGGCCTCTGCATTGTCGTAATCCTTCAACTTGGTATAAAGGCTTCCCAGGTAAAGATGCCCGGCAAATGATGCGGGATTGATCTGGATCAGGTCCTGATAGAGCTTTATCGCTTCATTGAATTGCTTGCTCTTGACATGCTCCGAGCCTAACAGGAAGTAGACATTCTCAGCCTTTGGATTAAGTGTCAGGGCTTTTTTATAAGACTCAATCGCCTCAGTGTGTTGATTTAGGGCTGCATAAATGCTTCCTAACATTACTAACGAAGGGGAGTGTTTGGGATGCTTTTGGATAATATCTTGTACAATCTCCAAGGCTGACTTGTAGTCATTTTGATCAAGATAAAGCCGAATTAATTCATTCTTTAAGAAAATGGAATCTTCATCTCTTATCACCGCTTCTTTTAATAACTCTACAGCCTTGTCAAGCTTGCCACGTCTTTTCATCAGGTGCGACTCGGTGTAATAATAGTACCCCCCGATATCTTCGGACTTGACTTCCTCAGTTCCCACCTCAGCAGGCGGAACCCTTTGGGGTACGGCACAGGCAGCCTGCAGTATCATACCAACAGGTATAAGTATCTTAAACAGCTTCATGAGCACCTTTCCTTGGGGCAAAGCACTATGTTCCATCTGTGTCTAATCCTCCGATGAATGATTCAAAATCGGGTATCTCGCGTTGGAAATACGCCTTCATTTTCTTGATCATGTTATTTTCAATCTGTCGTACACGCTCCCTTGTTATGTCATAGCGCTCACCTATCACTTGAAGAGTTGCGCGTGAATCAGAAAAAATGCGATTTTCAAGGATATAGAGTTCTCGCTCACTCAAATCCTTCTTAAAGGACTCAATTTTTCCGCGTATGATAGCCTCTATCTCCTTCTTGGCTACCTGTGTCTCGGCAGATGGTGCAGGTGTGGCTACAAATTCCATCCGTTCATTGTCCGAGCCCTCCCTGATCGGCGCATCAAGTGATACTTCCCATTTATCCAGGCGTTGATCCATATCCGTGACCTCCTGTTCGGAGACCTCAAGTCTTTCAGAAAGGAGTTTTGGTTTAGGATCAAAGCCCTCGGATATCAGTTTTTGTTTTTCTTTTTTCAGCCTGAAGAAGAGTTTCCGTTGGGCTTGAGTTGTTCCGATCTTGACCAATCGCCAATTGTCCATAATGAATTTTAGAATATAGGCCTTAATCCAAAAAGAAGCGTAATAAGAGAACTTAATCCCCCTATATGGATCAAACTTCTGTGCGGCCTGCATAAGGCCAATATTGCCTTCTTGGATGATGTCGAGCAGGTTCTGCATCCAAGCCCGCTGAAATTCCATGGCAATCTTCACAACGAGCCTCAGGTTGGAAGTAACTAATTTATATGCTGCTTCTCGATCTCCATGTTCCCTGACCCGGATGGCAAGTTCCTTTTCCTCTTCCCTCGTAAGGAGTTCGTACTGGCTGAGTTCTTGCAGGTATCGCTGAAGGGGATCGAATTTGACAAGAGAGGAGTTCGTTGAACTCTGGCCTTCCCGAGGGGGGTCGTATTGGTTTGGGACTTGTTTTTCAGGTCCGCTGGAGGCGGCTTTGGCTGTAACACGTCTTTTGTTTTTCTTTTTTTTCATCCCCAATTTCTTGGTAAGAATATCAGACACCTACCCCTTTATCAAGATATAAAGAGCGGCGTATGATTAACTGGATACATTCTTTGAAGATCCCTGTAGCCCCGATAAAATCGGGACAGGGAATCTTCGACTGTAAGGAAGTTTGTCATTTCTGGATGCGGTCTCTTTTGCAGTTCAGTCGGGAGATCATACTGCTTCGAGATTTTCACAACATACGGCAAGCCCCCTTGATTCTTGCATTTTTTGATATGGACAAAGTTGTGGCTGTGTGCTATTTTTATAACTCCTAACACAACAGGCGCCTGTAGCTCAACCGGATAGAGCAACGGACTTCTAATCCGTAGGTCGCAGGTTCGAATCCTGCCAGGCGCACCAGCCAACTTGAGAGTTCACATTACAAGTCCCCACCCTACCTCCTACGGACGGAGCGAGAGGACATAAAGCATTTGGGAGAGGCACTACGTGCCAGGATTTGGTGATTAGGTCCTTGATGGGGCAAATATTTCATTTTATGGAGTGAACCAGGGCTTTTTGAGAACTCTGACTGGGAGGTCTCGGAATGGGTATTAATAGTGAACCAGGCTTGCTTGGCGTTTCGCAACCTTTAAGCCATACTTGAAGGATGCAACTGAAAGCGGGAATAAACAAAGAGAAAAAAGCAAAAGAATAAATAGGTCTGGCCCTATGTCTTGCCATGTGCTCTGCGTTAGGAGCACCCCCCTCAAGGCCTTCAAAGAATAGGTAAGCGGAATAAACATAGAAAGCTTTTTGAACCATAAGGGGAGGACAGCCACTGGAAAAAAGGCCCCTGCCAAAAGCTTTGATGCCCCATGGAACAGAAAACTAATAGGCTCTCCCCTCTTAAAGACTAATATGAAGCTTGCCGATATAATCCCTAGTGAAATGAATGGGATCAAAGAGAGAACCAGGGTGGTTGTGAGGGCCAAGAAATTGACTCCCTTTACTTCCATGTGAAAGAAAAAAATGCCCACTAGTAGATAAAAGGCGACCCTGATGCTTGTAAAGAGGATATTCCACACAGACCCTGCTAGAAAAAGAGTAGAGATCTTAGTGGGAGTCATGAGTAATGCCTCCATGGTACCTATCCCCTGCTCCATGCCAATCTGCCCACCAAAACTCCCCAGAGCCGACCCAAGATAAGTTGAGAAGGCAACCCCTATAATAACAAAGGAAAAATAGTTGCCACCGTATGGCTCAAGCAAGGGAGCTTGAGTATTTTGAAATAGTTCGCTGATAAAGAAGAAAGTGAGCATAACCCCTATGATGCCGGCCGCATCCCAGAAGAAGGCAAACTTATAGCTAGATGCAGTCAAAAAATCTCTTTTCAGAAAGACCCAGATTTTCTGAAATAACAATTTTTGCTCCTCCGGCTAAGGGGTCTGAATTTCTGAAATAAGTCTTCTAGTAGTTATCGAGTTATGCCAGTCACGTGGAGTGATGGATTGTAGCAACCCCTAAGTTCGGGTACATTGCTTGAACATATCAAGCAAAGAATCTCGCCCATCCGTGAGTTCGCTTACAGAAACACATGTTTTAATCAACCCTTTATCCATAATAGCTATTCTATCTGCTAGCTCTTCTGCCTCTTGAATCGAATGCGTGGCTAGAAATACTGTCTTGTTCTCTTTTTGAACCAGTATCTCCTTGATAAATTGCCTCAATCTTGATGCCACACCAGGGTCAAGACTTTTGGTAGGTTCATCCATGAAGATGACATCTGCATTAGTAAGAAGACACCTTCCTAAGGCAAGTTTTTGCTTGTTGCCTGTTGAGTATTCTTGAAATCTCCTGTCTGGATCTTCTACTTTTAGCAGTTCCATAACTGTCTCAATCCTCTTTCGTACTTGCCGCAGGGGCAAGTTATGAAGAACGCCGAAAAACTCTAGATTTTCTCTTCCGGTCAGGCGCCAGTAAAAGCTTCTTTCCTCCCCAATGACTAAACCAACCAACGATTTGATCTTGTGTTCATTTTTTACCACATCATAGCCATTTATAAAGGCAGTTCCACTTGTGGGTATGATTAAAGAACACAAAATTTTTATGAGGGTCGTTTTGCCTGCACCGTTCGGGCCTAAGACGGCGAATATCTCCCCCTTGTTTACCGTTAAATTCACCTGGTTTATAGCAGCTATGGTTTTGGCTGTGGGAGATCTCAGGCTAAATATATTCTTTGAAGGTTTGAATATCTTGGTGAGATTGGAGGCTTCAATTGAACAGGACATCTTTTTCCTTTTTTATTTCTGGGCCCTTTTCAGGACCTCATCTTCAAGTGAATCGCATCTGGTGCATAAGTTATGTAAAATTCATATGAGTCTAAATATGAGTAGAATTACACAAGGCTGGTCTGCTCGTCAAGGAACAAGTTTGTTAGTTTTATGTTTTGGTTTTACAAGTTTTGTGTGTTTTGTAGATATAGTAGGTTCTGGGGGTATTATAAGCTTGTAGATACTATAAATTTCCCTAAAAGAGACTGAGGCTAGGCTTGGATAATACAATGGCAAATAATGACAATAAATGACGATACAATGACAAATAACGACAGGGCCATGACGCTCGTCAATCTAGATTCGTTGGAAAAGGCGGTCATCGCGATGAGGGTGCAGGAGGGCTATGTCTTTCTTATGTAGGTCTCATAACTTGAGCGATAGATGTCCGTCAGGGTCAAGAACGCGGTAATGACTAGAGGCCCATATATGATTCCAAGAATACCGAATACCTTTAGGCCTCCCAGAACAGAAAGAAAGACCAAAAGCGTATGGATCTTCACCCTGTTTCCCACAAGCTTTGGTTTGATTACGTATTCTATAAGAGATGAAAGGACTAAATAGAAGATGATGAAGAAGATACCTGCTGCTATTCTTCCCTTCAAGAAAAGATAGATAGAGGTGGGTATGAAAACAATACCTATACCAATGATAGGAAAAAAGGCCAGGATGGCCATGATAGATCCCCACAGAAAAGGCGAACCCAAACCAAAGATGGCAAAAATAACGCCACCCAGAGTTCCTTGAACCAGCCCGGATAAGCCGTTCACGATAAGGGTTACCGAGGCCATCTCGTGAAATTTACCCATGAGCTTTCTGTCTTGGTCCTCTGGAAGCGGGGAAAGTTCTATCAGGAAAGTGATAAGCTTCTTGCCATCGATCAACAAAAAGAAGATAACCAGGAGCATAAACGCGAAGTTGACGAATGCCTTCAGGATGTTTGAGGCAATGGCACTCACCTGCTGGTATAGAAACAGGCCTACAGAGCT
>JAUWXJ010000222.1 GCA_030616425.1 Desulfobacterales bacterium
TGAATCTTACAACGGACAACTCGATGTTGAGAGTCTACAGGGCCAAGGGAGTACCTTCACCATATACCTCAAGAGAATAGACCCTCCGGGCCTTTTGTCTTGACAATCTCCAGGTAAATACGTTAGCTCAAACGCAAATCGTGTAATCGTGAATCGTAGATCGTACAACGATTTCGAATAGCGAATTCCGAATAACGAATAGAGACCTTTGGATAACCCCTTTTCACTCCTTTGTATGAACTTTTTGACCCATGCACGGGCTTGCTCACTAAATCCTAACACGGAGCAAAGCGGAGTGAAGCTTTGCGCTCAAACTCGGCCCAAGGGCCTCAAACAGTTTAGGATTTGCCCACTGGCGTGGGCCGTTCGCTTCGCCCGGATGGGTGCCCCAAAAAGTCCATGATAGCCGCTCAAAGGGGTTATGCAAAGGTCTCGAATAACGAAAGTAGCACTATGGATGAGACGAGTGAAGTAATCCGCCAGCGACGTGAGAAGGCAAAGGCGTTAGCTGATCAAAATATTGAGCTTTATCCCAACGACTTCAAGGTCTCACACATGGTTGAAGATGTAAAAAAGTACATTGATCAGCAAGCAGAGGCGGTGGACAGTACGGCCATGTTTGCCATGGCAGGCCGCATAATGGGACTCAGGTGTTTTGGAAAGGCGACCTTCATACATTTTGCAGATTACACCGGACAGTTTCAGGCATACATAAAACAAGACGAGATTGACAAAGAGGCTTATGAGTTATTCAAACACTTTGATGTTGGTGACTTTATCGGGATTACAGGAAATGTGTTTCAGACCAGGACCGGTGAATGGACGCTTTTGGCCAAGGAGATTCGACTACTTTGTAAGGCTGTCAGGCCACTTCCCGAGAAGTTTCACGGATTGAGGGATCCAGAAAAACGTTACCGCCAAAGATATCTTGATCTTCTCATGAACCCGAATGTTCGGGATATCTTCATCAAGAGGGCTAATATTATCCAAGCCTTCCGAGATTTTCTCTTGGAGCGGGGTTTCTTAGAAGTGGATACCCCCATGATGCAGCCCATACCTGGGGGGGCTGAGGCAACCCCTTTTAAGACCTTCCACGATGCCCTGGGGATGGAGCTTTTTTTGCGAATTGCGCCAGAGCTTTACCTGAAGCGGCTCGTGATAGGGGGATTTGATAGGGTCTTTGAAATTAATCGCAGTTTTAGAAACGAGGGGGTTTCAACCCAGCACAATCCCGAGTTTACCATGTTGGAGCTATATCAAGCCTATGCCACCCACGAAGACCTAATGTCCATGACCGAAGGGATGTTTCGATTCGTAACGCGGCAGGTTCTGGGAGAGATGCACTTCACGTATCAGGAGAACAGTATTGATATGACCGTGCCATGGCGCAGGTTAACGCTGAAAAACGCTTTAAGCGAACTGGGAGGCATTGAACCTTCTATGTTCGATGATCGTGACCGTTTGCTCGATTTTGCCAGATCAGAAGAGATTGAGATCACAAAAACAGGGCAAGTTGGCAAGATCTTGATGAAATTGTTTGATGTGTTGGTGGAACCGAAGCTTATTGAACCGACGTTTGTAGTGGGCTATCCTGTAGAGATATCGCCTCTTGCCAGGAGGAGTAATTCAGACTCTAATATAACAGAGCGATTTGAGCTCTTTATCGGAGGGCGGGAGATTGCCAACGGGTTTTCGGAGTTGAACGATCCTGTTGACCAAAAGAGGCGCTTCCTGGATCAAGTTGCGAACCGAGAGGCTGGTGACAAAGAGGCTCACTATATGGATGAAGATTACGTGACGGCACTAGAATACGGCATGCCTCCGACGGCGGGCGAAGGTATTGGGATTGACCGATTTGTAATGCTGCTGACCAACGCGGCCTCTATTCGTGAAGTGATTCTTTTCCCGCAGCTGAAAAAGGCTGGTCATTAGTCATTAGAGTCAGCAACCCGTTTTTTTATTACTTTTTTCCCTTTTTGGATGAGGAGGGGATTTTTTTTCAAAAGTCGTGATAATATTCATCGAGCCTGATTGAAACATCTTGCCAAGCCCACGGTATCACGGCTTTTTCAAAAAACCCCTCCTCATCCACAGAGGTCTCTGACGTATAATTTGGAATCATATCATGTAGCAGGGATCATGCATCCGGCATCTGCCTCAAAAAGAAACAGGGAGTAACCAGTAACGAGGAACCAATAACCAGCAACGAGCAACCAACCATGTCGTTTGAATTATTTGTTGGTCTTAGATATCTTCGGGCCAGACGAAAGCAGGCTCTTATTTCGGTTGTCACATTCATTTCCGTTATAGGAGTTACGCTTGGAGTAATGGCTATGATGGTGGTACTGGCAGTGATGACCGGATTCGGGGCAGACATCAAATCAAAGATATTGGGGGCAAATGCCCATATCAGGGTCATGAGCCGCACTGGCCAGCTAGACCAGCATGAAGAGGTCATGAAAAAGATTGAGGCCGTGGAGGGTGTAGAAGCTACAGCCCCTTTTATTTACAGTCAAGTCATGCTTCGTCAAGGTTCTCTTGTTTCCGGGGCTGTCTTGAGAGGGATTGATCCTTCGCGGGCCGGACGGGTAGTAGACTTGGAAAAGAGTGTGAAAGACACAGATTTGCGGGCCTTGGCACGGCCTATCAATTCTCAGACCCGCGCAAAAGAGGGCAGAGAAGCACCACCCGGCATCATCTTGGGAAAGGAGCTTTCCCGGCTGTTGGCCGCGTATCCAGGAGACGAAGTCTACGTCATATCTCCCTTTGGTGGCAGCCTGACACCTATTGGAGGCCGCATACCCCATATGAAGAAATTCAGGGTCGCAGGTCTTTTTGATTCAGGAATGTACGACTATGACACATCCTTTGCCTATGTTTCGATAGAGTCGGCGCAGCAGTTCCTGAGAATTGGACAGTCGGTTCATGGCATAGAGGTTAAGGTGGATGACATTTATAGTGTTGACAAGATCTCAGGGGCAGTCCTCGAGAGTCTAGGCACTGCCTATTGGGCCCAGGACTGGATGCAAATGAACAAGAATTTTTTCTCGGCCTTG
>JAUWXJ010000212.1 GCA_030616425.1 Desulfobacterales bacterium
CACATCGTGATCTATAATAATTTAAAATATAGCACTATCTTAGCTTACTTGCAACCCTAAGCGCCAAAAGCTTGTTGTCTGAACAGATGTATAGGGAGTCCAAGAAAGGCCGTCAACGAGGGTATTTCTTAAGGTAGCTCCGCGACCCTGAGGGTGTTCTCAGGAACAGCAGAATCTGGAAGAACCTTGAGTTCCCTGAGGTCGAATCGCTGGATGAGGTGCTTGATATTCTGATTCCTTAGGCCTTTTACCTTAGGGACATCGCGGGGGCAAACCTTGAGGCCGATCCTTCTTGGCAGGGCCTCTTGCATTTCAAGCTCTCGGGCTGCAAGGTCAAGAAAAATGGCCGAATGCACCAGGTGCCCGAATGCCGGATGAAACGGGCCTGCCACCACCGCGCCTGGTTCCAGTAGGCTCCCGGTTGCCTGGAGCCCCATCCGGATTACCGAGATACCCCGGGCCTTGAAAAGGAGATAGAGTCTTTTGGTAAGCCCTATTGCATCTGCCAGAGAAAGTGGCTTGAATCGGCCTGCACCATACCATTTTTCAAGCACGGTGTTTTTCACGACCACCGTGGGGTAGATGCGAACAAAATCGGGCTTTAGTTCAGCCACTCTTCGGCCGGTTTCAAGGATCGACTCCGGCGTGTCTTCTGGAAGACCGGGCATGACCTGAATCCCTACTTTCAAATCATTAGTTTTCAGGAGCTTGACGGCGCTTCTCGTATCCTCTGCAGTGTGACCACGTCGGCTCAGGGAAAGGACGGAGTCGTCCATGGACTGGGCCCCTACTTCCACTGTCTGAACAGTGTAGCCAGCCAGGGCCTTCAGAGCGTCCCTGGTAACCGTATCTGGTCGGGTGGAGAAACGGATGCCAGCAATCAGACCATCTTCAACAAACCTTTGAGCTCTATCCAGAAGGGACTGGGTGTAAGATGTTTCAAGGCCGAGAAAATTCCCGCCATAAAAGGCTACCTCCGCTGGCCCCCGATGCCTTCCCCTATAATTGAGGGACTCGGATATTTGCTCTTGGACCTGCTGCGGCGAGAACTTTCCACCTGTGTGACCGGTAATCGAGGCTTGGTCACAGAATACACACCGGTGCGGGCAACCCATATTGGGGATGAAAATAGGAATGATGAAAGGCTTAAGCCTCACGTCCCCTGTGCATGATGGGCGGCTACTCAAGCTCGCCTCGGAGCTTTTGAAGGGCAATTTGTGCTGCTGCCTGCTCGGCTGCCTTCTTGCTTTTGCCTGTCCCATGAGTCGTCAATAAAGTCCCGATGCTGAGGCTAACTTCGAAGGTCTTGTCATGGTCGGGGCCGCTCTCGGCAACCACCTTATAGTCAGGTGTTGTCTTGAATCGGACTTGTACAAGCTCTTGAAGTCGACTCTTGAAATCCTCGGCTGCCAGCCTTTCCCCAACCTGGGAAATAACGTGATTAAACTGCTTTTCAATCACCTCAAAGGCAGCCTGCAAGCCGCCATCCAAGTATATGGCCGCAATGACTGCCTCAAGGGCATCAGCAAGGATCGAACTTTTTTCTTGTCCATGGCTCAGTGCCTCCCCTCGCCCCAAAAGGAGGTGCTGGCCAAGGTTCAGTCTCTGTGCCACTGTTGCCAACTGCGATTCGTTCACGATGATGGCTCTCATCCTCGACAGGTCGCCTTCACGAGTCACCGGAAAATGGTTCATCAAGACATGAGTAATCACAAGGTCAAGCACAGCATCACCCAAGAATTCGAAACGCTCATTGTCCCGCAGGGCAGAGTCCTTTTGTTCGTTCACATAAGAACTGTGCTGAAGCGCTTCACGAAGAAGATCGGTCTCTTTGAACTGATAACCCAGGTCCTTTTCCAAGGATGCAAGCCCTTGTGTACTCATGGCTTCTCTTTCAGCCTCTCCAGGTTTTCCCTCGCAGCCGTCATGTCTGGATCCAATGCCAGGGCCTTCTCGTACATGGCAATGGCCTTCTTGGTATCCCCCTTCTCACGGTAATTGGAGCCAAGACTCGCATAATCTATAGCAGAATAAGGATCTATTTCAATAGCCCTGCTGAGGTTCTGAATAGCCTTGTCATACTCTCTGAGCTGGTAGTGGGAAAAACCGAGGGCGCTGTAAATCTCTTTAACATGACCGCTCCCCTTCTTTGCCCTTTCCAATTCAACGAGTCCCTTCTCATACTCGCCGAGGCTGTTGTAACACGTGCCTATGTAAATCAGGACCCTCACCAAGTCTTCGTGTTGAGGCTTTAGATGAAGGGCCTTAGAGAATTTCTCAACAGCCATGCGATAGTCTCCCTTCTCAAAACAACAAAGCCCTGCGTAGAAATGGAGATAGTACTGGTCGTGGTATGTGCGCTCAGCCTCGTTAAAGGCTTCAAGGGCCTGATCATAGTGACCGGTCTTTGTGTAGCTGAGCCCAAGTCTAAAATATATAGAATCACCTTCTTCAACCGGAGAGAGCTTTAAAGATTTCTTGTACTTTTCTATGGCCCTATTATGGTCTTCTCCTTCCTGGTACAACGTACCAAAATGATAAAGGAGCGCTCCAACCTCATGTCTCCTTTCTTTCGGCAGGGACAAATCTGCAAAAGATTCAACTACCTGCTCCCTGCACGCGAGACAGCCTCTTTTCGATCTGCGCTGGTCATCATATCGGGTCATCATATTATCCACATTAATCTCTCCAAAAAGATCTGCCAGGCCCTCCTTTTTGCGAAATGCATCCATGCACACATAAGCCCTGTCCTCTTGCGCCGAGAGAATAAGTGCAGCAGGGCACGGCTTGGTCATAAATACGGTGTCACCCTCCAACATGATACAGGAATCATCCAAGATGTCCTGATAACACAAGTTATAAACGATCTCAGACAACTCTTTTGTGTTGCGATGGCTGTAGTAGACTTTTTCTGTCCTGTTGAGAAGCTCTTCATGTTGTGCCAGATACAAGGTTGGCTTGTCGATATAAAGGCTCGGTAACAAAAAAGAGCGTTTCAGTGAATCAAAGAGGTTTATGAGAGAAGTCGGTCCGCTTTTTTCATCCGGTATAATAACCGGCAACAACATGAGCCTTGGTACTTCCTGGTGCCTGTAGCCCTCTTGGTCAAACTCGCGAGTTGCCCGCTTCAGGTATTGATAGCAAAGCCTTATCTCCTCCATGGCCGCCTCGGGGGCGGGGTGGACAAAATGAACATAAAGCCGAACAAAAAGGCACTCCCTGAGAAACTCGCTGACCTCTTTCTGGATACGTTCCACCTGGGGCATGCTCTCAGGCAAATCCTCGACAACAATGTAAAGATTAGATGTCAGGTTCACGTACGAAAACAGGCTCAACAGCGTCTGAGAGAGCCTTTCAATCTG
>JAUWXJ010000041.1 GCA_030616425.1 Desulfobacterales bacterium
GTGCAGTTGAGAGAGCATGCATGGCCTGCAATGAGCATGTCCATGGATCCTATGGGAGTTCCTTGGCGTTCCAGAGATGCACGAATCCTCCCGCACTCCTGGGCAGCCATGTCGTCACAGGAAAGGATTTCGAGGGGGGCAAGAAATTCGACCAGGGCAATTCTGTTCTGCTCGGGTTTTGAACTCTTTGCTGCTCCGTATTCAAGCTCGCTCAGGGTGATCGAGGAAACCCCGATGTCGGAAATACGAGGGTTCTTTAGCCGTCCGAGTGCCTGTTCCGGCTTTTTTTTGATGATGTAGATGCAGATGTTGGTGTCGAGCATGTGTGTGATCACAGTTCTTCCCTGGGCTGATGCTCTGGCTGTTCCCTGGTGATCATGAAGTCGTCGGAAAAATGGTCGAGGCTGTTTACGAGCGATGCCCATGGATCGCCCTTGGGAATGAGCATGACCACCCCGTGGAGCTTTTTGATATAAACATCAGATCCCGAAAATCGGCAATCCTTAGGCAAGCGAACCGCCTGGCTGCGGCCATTAACAAAAAGGCGTGCTGTTTTCATTTGAACCCCCATGATGGTGTTGTTGTTTATATAGTATATACCATAGCATAGATCATATGTCAACTTAATTATTATGATAATTGCGCTGCGTAACCAGCTGCTACACCAAGACCGCTCGTAATCTTGCGGCCTGTGAGCCGCGTCGTTGGAAGCCCCAGGGGCCAAGACCATACATTTTTTTCACATCCTAGTAATATTTCGGCCTGCAAATTCCTTACAGTGGCTTGCCATGATCCAAAGCTCGGCAAGTGCGACGATAGCTAACCCATATCACAACGCTTTGCCCGGTCCAAATTGACCTGTAACCTGTCTGGCTAGTGTCGTGTCCCAGAAATAAGTTGAATTACTGACACGGTAGCCGAAAGCCTTTTCCGATCGACATTGAGCATTTTCGGAATCAGACGGCAGCTGAGTGAAGCGCCAAGAATCACAAACTGTTTGAGGGCACTAGCCCGAGTTTAGCGCAAGGCTTCACTCCGTGCCGTGATTTAGCGCAACGAAGCTGACGTCCCGAAAATGGTCACGGAGAAAGGAAAATGGCTTGATGGCGACTCCATGTTTTTTCAACGAACTTGTGGGACACAACACTAGATCAGAGTTCAGGAAAGAGCGAGGGCTTCTGTCTTGCGGCAGCTAAAGGTGAAGCCCCCTCATTGTTCTCGGCAGGTAAGTATGGCTTCGGCCAACTTGAAATCCTCAGAAGTAGTAATCTTAATGTTATAGGGATCACCTGGAATCACCTTCACCACCTCACCGCACAGCTCGACCAGTTCAGCGTCATCTGTCCCCACATAGGCTTCTTTTTGTGCGGCCATATGGGCTCCAAGGATAAGATTATAATAAAATGCTTGAGGTGTTTGGGCCATCCTGATCATGTTACGCTTCATGGTCACAACCACACGGTCATGTTCGTCCACTGTCTTTACAGTGTCGCCGGTGGCTAAGGCCAGGATACAGCCCCCATATTTCTCAGCTACCCTAACACACTCAGCGATCTGGTCGATCTTCACAAACGGCCGGACACCGTCGTGGATAACCACCAAGTCAAACCTGCTGTCAATCGCTTTCAAACCATTGTATACCGACTCCTGTCTTGTGGCACCCCCAGCAACTAGATGAATCGGTTTCTTGGGTTTCAGCGGATCGAGGATCTCCTTCTTGCATAAAGGATCATCACCACTAGGAATTACCAGGAATATCTCTTCAATAGTATCGCATCTTTCAAAGGCAAGAAGGGTATGGGCCAGCACTGGTCGGTTTCCCAGCATCACGTATTGCTTCCTGCCTTCAGCTCCCATCCGGGCCCCCTCCCCTGCCCCTACAATAACCGCGGCAACCCTGTTTGCGGATTTGCGGCTGACGCCTTGAGAATAGCACGAATTGCGGCCCGCCCTGGTGCGGACTGGGCCAGGGATTGCGGATTGCGGATTTTTAATTTCGGATTGGTTCATTGGACTTTGGACAACGAGCATCCACTGACCACTGACCAGTGACCAGTTACTACTGTCGTCTATTGCTTAAGGTAGGAGAGTTCTTTGGGCAAAGGAATTCCCTTGCCCATTGAATCTTCACCGTAGTTTACACTGGATAGAATCCGGATGTCTTTTAAGGCGCGCATGTCCCCTTTAAAGGCAATCTCCTTGATCTCCTCTTTTTGAATCTTGCCCCCGGCCCACTGAATGTCTAGAACGCTACTCGCATCAAAGCGATCAGAATCGACCCAGAGTTCCACCTGACCACCATAATGCTGAACGATCTTGGCCACCAGCATGGCAGGCCGGCTGTGAAGACCAAGCTCTTGTGGTAAGCCCACTACAATAGACCCCTGCTCCGTATTCTCATTCAAAAGCTCTTGGGCGAGATCTTGACCTTGTACCAAGAAATACCATATGTAATAGAGCCCATAATTCACAATGCGATCAAGGATATCTACAGGCCGAACAGCCTTGATCAATCTATCACGGACCCTCTTATATATATCCTTGTAGCCCACATTGTGGAGGTGCCGTTCATAATAGTGCAAGAGACGACGCGTAAGTTCTAACAGGTGAAGTACAATTGAAATGTACCCACGTAACCGCTTCAGTTTGATATCTTGAAGCCGGAGTCCGCTTCGATTCACATACGTGTCAAAGGATGATTGCAGACTGTGGACGACCATTTCAAATCGCCGTGCTTCTTGCTCATTAAAGTTGGAAGGCACAATGCTCTTAATCTGAGCTGAGCTGTACGGCTCATAAAACCCTAATGCCTCAAATTCCTTGGCTACCCTAAAAAACTCAGTAGTTATCTTGACAATATTCTTCTTCTCCTCCTCCAGGTTTTTATCGTCGATGTCAAACTCAAGGGAGGTCTGAGTGGATATTCCAAGAAAATCGTCCCACGAGAAACGGTCTTCAGGCAACTTGATCTGCAAGCGCTTTGCTTCCTTCAATATATTACGGGAGATCCTCCTCAAAGACTCTATCAGGAACTTATGGGTGGTGTGTCCTGCTTCCTCAAACCCCTCGGTCTCTTCTAAGTCATACAAAGGGAACCGCTTGGAGATGTGTTTCTGGGAATAACTCGCTTCAGACAGGTTTCTCACACTTGAGACCAGCTCGCGATAATAATACCAATTGGAATTGTTTTTCGCGCCATGAAAGTCCAAAAAATCTTCTAGGAGTTTCGAGCTTGAGACCATTTTGGCATACAATTTCTTGGTAAAGGTCTCGCGCTCACGCTCGGTTTTGCAGATATAGATGCAACACTGCAGAAACTCCTCTGAAAATATCTGGGCTTTTTCGGAAAAACTCGCTTTGTGGTCAACAATCACAGGTTCTTGCATGACCTCAACATATCCTTCACTGAGCGATAGCTCAATAGACTAGACGGTTTTGTATGCCAGAGCAGGCCGTAAGCCGAGTTCTGTTTTCCATAGCGGTCACCCTCTACGGAACCACGATCATTCATCTCAGGGTATTGGTTGCCCAATACCTCTTGCGACCAACCCAGAAGCTCGGACGGGCCGCCCTCAAACGCTTCCCTATTTGGTCTTGCTCCGGGTGGGGTTTACCTAGCTTCCCCAGTCACCCGGGGAACTGGTGCGCTCTTACCGCACCTTTTCACCCTTACCCTGCGAGATAGACGTCACCGTCATCTCACATGGCGGTATCTTTTCTGTGGCACTTTCCTTCGCGTTGCCACGACTCCGCATTACGGAGCACCCTGCCCTTTGGAGCTCGGACTTTCCTCCCGCGTCTGCAAAAAATTGAAGGCGCGAGCGATCGTGTAGCCTGCTCTGACATACGCACAAAAAATCTTTGACCACCAGCCCACCAAAAATTTCACGTGATAAGTCTATCACATGAAACAGGCTTTGTGAAGCCCTTGGGCTGAAAGGTAGAGTTGCTTTGTACCAATGACACACCCAGTAAGAGTGACAAATACCTTTATATGTTCCGATCGAGCTCGCCTTAAAGGACGGGGTTCTGCTTTACTGCAGTGTTTCGCGTGGTGGGGAACAAGCCGGTCAGGCTGAAGTCTCGGACTCTTTCCAGTAGATAATTCGGTAACAATTTGGGCAAAATTGCAGGGTGTCCTGTCTTTGAAGCTCGTTATACATCTGTGCCGGGATGCTCAGGTGGCATTCAGAGCAGGTTGCGTTGTTGACCAATGCAACCGCTACACCCCCGTTCCTTGCCTTGATCTGCTCATATTTTTCAAGGAGTTTGGGGGCTATAGTTTCCATCAACTTCTCCCTAGACTTTTCCATATCAGAGAGTTCCTCTTCGACCCGGGCAACTTCTTTTGCAACAGCTTCTTTTTCGTTTTCAAGGCGATCCAGCATGGCTGACAGATTCTTTTCCTTGGCCTCAAGCCCTTTATTCAGATTCTCCAATTCCTCCAAGCAATCCAAAATTCTGTCCTCTTTATATGCATTTCCTTTTTCAGCCGCTTCAATCTCCTTTAATAGTGCCCGATACTCCCTGTTGTTCTTGATGTTCATGAGCTGACCCCGACTTTTCCTAATGTGAGCCAGGCCGTCTTCTATCTCAGCCTCATAATCGCGTTGGGTCTTCTTAAGCCCTTGGATCCGGCTCCTATCACCCTCGACGTCTTCTGCAAGCGTTTCTAATTCTTTTTCAAGGCCTCGGAGTCTTTCAGGGCCTTCACGTATTTGCCATCTTAACCCATCCAATTCCCGATCTTTTTCTTGAAGTCTTACCAGCAAGTCGATCTGCTTTTTCACAGTACTCCCCCTGATAATTATAGGTAACTACTCAGGTTGTCAGGTTCACGGTTCACGGTTGGCTACTTTCTTCATCGCTCTCTAACCTTGAACCGTGAACCTTGGAACTTTGAACCCGAGTAGCTACAATTATAGTACGATTTTCAAATATAAGGTAACTCTTTAGCTTTTAGGACTATCCCCTTGCATTCAAAGATAATAAAAGCAATCTTTCTCCTGTGCGCATGCCTTCACCTCAACAGCATAACCCCTTGTTGACAAGGCGTTTTTCAAGCCCGCTGCAAGGCTTTCGACCACTATGTGCTCAGAAGCAAAATGTCCTATATCAATCAATGCGCGCCCAAGGGCCTCGACCCGGCGGCCATCATGATAACCGAGATCGCCACTCACATAGACCTGTGCATCAGAGGCAAGAAAATCCTCTAATAGGCCCTTTCCGCTACCACTGCACACGGCCACACGCCTGATGATTTGCCTTGAATCTCCAGCAGCTTTTACTGCGTCTAATCCTAATGCCTCTTTGACCCTTTGGGCAAACGCTTCGAGAGTCAAATCCTTCCCAAGGTTACCGATGCGTCCCAAACCTGCTTTCGGCATTTCTGGACTTGTAGCATAGACATCATAGGCCATTTCCTCATACGGATGCACCTTCTCCAAGGATTTGATGACCTCTGACAAATCCCTCTTTGGTACCAATACCTCAATCCTGTATTCACTACTGTGGCTGATTTCACCTAAACGGCCCTCAAAGGGCTTGGCCGTGGGACCTGGCCTGAAGGTCCCTGTACCTTTGGTCCGAAAAGACACATGGGTGTATTTTTCAGCTATTCCGGCACCCGATTCAAATAGGGCCTCAAGAATTTTCTCCTCGTGTCCCTCTGGAACGAATACAACCAGCTTGTATAAGTTTGTGTGGCTAAACGGTTTCAGTACCGTTGTGTCCTGAAGCCCGATTCTTTCAGCCAAAATATCGTTCACTCCACCAACGGCACTATCCAGATTGGTGTGGGCACAAAAGATTGCAAGCTTTTTTTGCAAGGCAGCCCGTATAACTTTTCCCGTGGATGTTTCCAGATCTACAGACGCAAGGGGATAGAATATCAGCGGATGATGAGTGATCAAAAGGCTGACCCCTTGCCGACAAGCCTCGGCCACAATTTCATCACTCGCATCAAGGGCAACCCATATCTTGCCAACCTGCCAGTCCTGATGGCCGACCTGAAGACCTATGTTGTCCCAGTCCTGCGCCAAAGATGCAGGGGCGATCTCTTCCATCACCTCCATAATATTTCTTAGTGAAGCGACCACACCTTTTCTCCAAAAAGCGAAAAGGCGTGATCCACCGGACCACACCTTTTCATTTCGGAACCAGGGCCAACCGTTTTGGGGTTGGCTTTTTAAGATAACGCCTGTGGAATGTGCTACTATACCGCCTACACATATTCTTTTTCCATGGTGGGCCCACCTGGGTTCGAACCAGGGACCTACCGGTTATGAGCCGGTGGCTCTTCCAGCTGAGCTATGGGCCCGAAAAACCGGGTTGTGCCAATCTGTAGGCTACAACACCCTTCTTGTCAAGAAAATTGAACCTAGCTTAGTCTGCTTGGCAACTACAACCGACTAGGTCTCAGTCTTTCCAGTTTCAGACCCTGATTTGCAAGAATCGTATCAAATCTCCAAGAAAGCCTTTAGCTTGCGGCTCCTCGTAGGATGGCGCAGCTTCCTTAAAGCCTTTGCCTCGATCTGCCTGATCCGTTCTCTGGTCACCGTAAAGTCTTTCCCCACCTCTTCAAGAGTGTGGTCTGACTTTTCTCCAATCCCGAACCGCATCCGCAGGACCTTCTCTTCACGGGGTGTCAGAGTTGCAAGCACCTTCCGGGTTTGCTCGGCCAGGTTCAGATTTATGGCAGCCTCAGAAGGCGACATGAACTTCTTGTCCTCTATAAAGTCCCCGAGATGACTGTCCTCTTCCTCTCCAATGGGTGTTTCCAAAGATATAGGCTCTTTGGCAATCTTCAAGACCTTGCGCACCTTTTCCAAGGGAAACTCCATTTTTCCAGCGATTTCCTCTGGTGTCGGCTCCCGGCCCAACTCCTGGACCAAATAACGAGAGGTTCTAATCAGCTTATTGATCGTCTCGATCATGTGTACCGGGATCCGGATAGTTCGGGCCTGATCGGCAATAGCCCTGGTGATGGCCTGTCTGATCCACCACGTGGCATATGTACTAAACTTATAGCCTCTGCGGTATTCAAACTTATCTACCGCCTTCATAAGGCCGATGTTTCCTTCCTGAATCAGGTCGAGGAACTGAAGGCCCCTATTAGTATACTTCTTTGCAATGCTAACCACCAGCCTCAAATTGGCATTGATCATTTTTCCTTTGGCAATTCTGGTATTGAAGTAACCCCGTCCAATTCTGGACAATACACGCTTCAGTCCTTGACTAGTCGTTCTTAGCTGAAGCTCTTTTTCATGAATGGTCTCTATTATCTGGCCAGCGCGTCTGACGATGGCTGTGATCTCCTTCTTTTTCAGCTTAAGCTGCTTCGACAAACTTGCGATAAATTTTGTTCTCCCCTTACAACCCTCGCGCAGCTCGGTCACCGTGACCCCTAACCGTGAAGCACATTGTGCAAACTCCTGTTCCAGGCTCTCAAACTGAGCGATATGGGTTTCAATCGCATCTACTATAAAGCTAATGAATCTTGCATCCAATCTCCAATCCTGGATGCATTCAAAGATCCCATAACTGTTCCGATTTATGCCGCGCATCATCCTTCGACGGCCAGCAGAATCCATCTTGTTGGAGAACAGGGCATCTCGAAAATTTGTATTCTCCCGGTGAATTTTTTTGATGACGTCAATAATCTTGCAAATTTTTTCCGCATGTACCGACTCTTCGATAAAGGCCTCGATCTCATCCACGTCCCGCAAAACATCCCTTAGGCGAATCTCGCCTTTGGAAAGGGGAGCACTGAGGCTGATAATCTTCTCCACCCCCACTGTACACTGAACAAGGGCCTTCAATACTTCCTGCTCCCCCGCCTCTACCTGCTTGGCAATCTCCACCTCGTCCTCTCGACTCAGTAAAGATACCAATCCCATCTCACGGAGATACATCTTAACAGGATCAGTGACCCTGCCGAACACATCTCGCTCCGCAGGACCAGCCGCTGCCTTCTTCTTTGGGCCTTTCTTGGCAACACGTGGCTTAAATAGCTTGATCTTGTTCCCGTCGATCACCTCGATATCAAGTTCATCAAAAACCATTATCATCTCATCGATTTGATCCGGGGAAACTCTTCCTTTCGGCAGGGCATCGTTGAGCTCTTCGTACGTAAGGTACCCCTTCTTTTTCCCTCTGGTTATCAACCGTTTTAAATTTTCCGCTTTGGTCTTAGCCATAAGAATCTCCAAACCTAGTAGAAAAATTGTTATCAAAGGGCTTCTAAGTGTTGTTCAGCCCACTTTTGTTTCTCGGCAAGGAGTTGATTCAACAACTTCTGGTCGTTGGTCTTTTCTGCCTCTTTGATCTTTCTTGAAAGCAGCCTAATCTGCCGCTTTCTGAGGTGGGCTTGATACTGCCTCACAATCTTGTGACGGCTGTCACGATCCGCCTCGATCTCCTCCATTGACAGGGAAGATATCAAGCTCTTGACCTGGACGTCATCAGTCTGTGCAATAAGATCAGCCCCTGTTACCGGTCGGCCCGAACTCGATCTTTCCAGGATCATGCGCCCTAATTTCTTAAGTTCCTCTGTTTCAAAACCCTCTACGATTTCTTCGGAATCTAAACTCGACAAGGCTTCTGGGTATTGCAGCATGATTGCAACAAGGGCCTCTTCAAGTTTTGAGCCGTGCCGTGGCTTTGGTAAAGAGACCGTCTTTTTTCCCTTTGTTGCTGAGGCCCTGACCTGTTCCAAGATGGCTGACTCATCAATGTCCAGGCGTTCGGCCAAATCCCTTATGTAAATCGAACGGCTCACCCCATCGAGTAAAGAGCTGAGCGGACCCTTCAATGTTTCAATAATACGCACCTTTCCTTCGAGCGTGAGGCCATGCTTCTTGATAGCCGACACTATAAGGAACGGCATGACACCTAATGCCGTTTCGGCTGCTTTGAGAAACCCATTCGCACCAACTGCAAAGACATAAGAATCTGGATCCTTTCCCTCGGGAAGAATCAATACGCGAGGATCAACCTTCTCTTCCAAAAACAATGGCAGACTACGTTCAGCAGCTTTTATGCCGGCTTCATCTGAATCAAAAACAAGGACCATTTCCTTGGCATAGCCCTTCACGATGCGCACATGTTGTCGCGTCAAAGCGGTTCCAAGTGTTGCTACCACATTTTTTATGCCGTGGCAGTGCAAGGCGAGCAAATCAAAATAGCCTTCTACGATAAAGGCTGTCCCGCTCTGGCGACAGGCATCTTTGGCAACATGCAACCCGTACAACGTTCGACTCTTGTGATAAACCGGTGTATCAGGCGAATTAAGATACTTGGGGAGGCTATCGTCCAGGCTCCGGCCGCCAAACCCGACTACACTTTTATGAATGTCAACAATAGGAAATATGACCCGGTCACGGAACCGATCATAGTGTCTCCCCTTCTTGGCAACCACCAGTCCTCCTTTTTGAAGATCATCAAGTGGCACCCCTCTTCTGGAAAAGTATTGTGTTAGACCGGTCCACGACTGCAATGCATATCCCAGCATAAAGCGATCTGTGACTTCCTGCGTCATCTGCCGCTTGTCCAAATAATCCCTTGCGCGTTTGCCTGAAGATGAGCTGGACAATATTCCCTTGAAATATTCAGCAGCCTCTTGGTTAATCTTGAGCAACCTTTCCTTTTCTTCTAACTCTTTCCTTTGAGTCGGCGAAATCTTCTGGGCCGGTACCTCAATACCGTATCTTTGTCCCAGAAACCGTACAGCCTCTGGGAAGCTCATATTATTGTATTGCATTAGGAAACTAAAAATGTTGCCGCCCTGCGCACACCCAAAACAGTGAAATATCTGCTTCTCCTCACTCACTGTAAAAGAGGGTTTTTTCTCCGCATGAAACGGACATAACCCCATGAAATTCTTGCCGGTCTTCTTAAGGGCCACAAATTCTGAAATAATATCGACTATGTTAGCTGTGTCTCGAATATGTACAACTATATCTTCGGGTATGAAACCAGCCAAAATATTCAGTCCTCCGGAACAGTTGAGTGGTCGAATGATTAAGTGGTTGAGTTGTGCAAAATCACTTAACTACTCAACTGACTTCTTACGATTTCACTTACGAGCTTGCCATCGGCTGAGCCTGCCAGCTCGGCCATAAGTTTCTTCATCACCCCGCCTATATCTCTCATGTCTTTGGCGTCGAGCTCTTTAATAACCTGGCTGACTATCTTGGCAATCGCTTCTTCAGAGAGTTGCTCAGGCATGAACGACATCAATATGGCCAGTTCCTGCTCTTCTTTTTTGACAAGATCTTCTCGACCACCCTCTTTATAGTGCCGAATGGACTCCTTATGCTGCTTGACCTGTCTGCGTATGACCGACAGGATCTCCTTGTCCTCAAGCTCAGCCTGAAGATCGACCTCCCGATTCTTGATACCGGCCCGCAACATACGCATCGTATTGATCCGGACAACATCCTTTGCCTTTGTTGCCGCAATCAGCTGCTGTGAGATACTTTCTTTTAAGGACATCTCTCTAGTCTGTTAGTGACAATCAAGTAGGTACTAATGAGGTTAAAACGCACCCGACATAGGGCCGGATTCCCTGAAGCCGTATTGCAGCATCTTTCCGATGATTCTTGGCGAAGCGACGGACAGCGACCTGAACTGTTTGATCCCGCGGAGCGTGAGAGTTTTGGCGCAAAGCTTCACTCCGTGTCAGGGTACCCGGAGCAAGCCTTAGAAGCATCCAAATAGGCTGCACCCGGACGAAGGGAACTTAACCTGTGTCGGATAATTAACGTACTTCTTAGTACTGTAGTTGGCATAAAACCAAGTTGGTAGAAACAGTATGTAAGGTCAACCGTATTGGCGCTTGGTTTGTGCAAACGGTGCACCAAGTGCAAAAGGATAGGAGGCGTTTGGATAATCTGCTCCACAAAGGGGTTTATTTATAATGCAGGTTGTTTTTTTCAAATTTTCTATGATAATAATCTCGCGAAAGCATGTCAAGAAAAAAGTTGCCCTCCCGACTCTTCACCACGCACCACCTCCAAGGCTTGCCCCAGGTTCAGTGTACCCTCATATAGCGCCCTCCCCGTTATTATCCCTACCACCCCAAGAGGCGCCAGCGCTGCAAGGGCCCTTATATCATTGACATCGGCAACGCCTCCTGAGGCAATAATCGGCGTCGACACAGATTCGGCTATCCGTTTTGTCTCTTCGATATTGGGACCGGTCTGCATGCCATCTTTGTGGATATCCGTAAAGACAATGCCTGCAAGCTCGTGTCCCTCAAAACCCTTGGCCACCTCAATAGCCCGCTGCTGGGTCGTGTGGGTCCATCCCTCTATGGCCACCATTCCATTGCGGGCGTCAATCCCTACCAAAATCTTGCCTGGAAAGGCCTGGCATACTTGCTCAACCAGGCTGGGATTTCTAATCGCCTCAGTCCCAAGAATGACCCTGCTCACCCCCAAGTCAAGAAACATGGAAACTGTTTCCATGTTTCGTATCCCGCCACCAAGCTGCACGGGTATATGAACCTTGTCCAAGATACGTTCAATGGCCTCGACGTTCTGGGGGCTCTTCTTGAACGCACCATCCAGATCCACCACATGGAGCAGTTCAGCCCCTTCTGCCTCCCATCTTGCTGCCATTGCAGAGGGGTCATCAGAGAATATTGTCTCGGAGTCTTCGCGCCCCTGAAGGAGCCGGACACAGCGGCCCCTTTTTATGTCAACTGCTGGGATGATGAGCATTTGAGGGTTTTCCTGAGAAGCAGATCACGACTCAAGGGACAGGAAAGGTGGCCAGAACCTTATCCAATCCAATCCTGGCCAGTTTTTCGGCCGTAAGCCAGGCCCACCCACCTCTGATAAATGTAGAAAGCTTAAAAAGGTTCTCGCTAAGAGATTGCTGTGTTTCATCAAAATGGCCGACCCATATCAGGCGGCCGTCAGCCACTCGGATAAGATGAATACCAAAGGCCACAGAAGCTGGCGTGTCCACTGAGAACCGCGTTCCGATACGTTGTCTGAAACGGTAGATGGTCCCACTCACAACAGCATCTGCCTTTAGCCTCCGTCCCGTCTCCAGCACAATGTCTCGTTCGGACAGATGGAGAGACTCGGAAAGGATCTTGGACCGGACCCCTTCACCTGCTCCTGGAGAAAGCAGCGTGTATGTGGTCTGAGCCTTTATAAAGGTCAATAATTGCTCGGTAAAATAGCTCTCGATTCCCGGGGTAACAGACCCGGCCACAAAGACAGTACCACACACGGAACAGCGAACGGTGGAGCCGACCTCGTATCGGTCAGCGGCGTTATTGAAGGGCACAACAAGGACTGTTTTGATATTCAAGACCGGGGATGGCTCGGCAGTGGGCGGCTGCCCGCGGGGAGCACATGCCAGCAGACACAGGCTCACAACTGTCAAAATGAGCAAGATAGATATCGGGAAATACGGATTGCGGCCCGCCCTGGTGCGGACTGGGCCAGGGATCGTGGATTGGGAATTGTGCCTATACATGATTTTCAGCTTAAATTAAACTGGCCTCGTTGAGCAAGATCGCCCCAACACTCCATCATTCCATAGGTTTTACAGGATCCCCTTTGTAGAACGGACCTCGGTAATCCTCTTGTCCAGCGTAGTGGCCTCATCGAGTGCCTGGCCAAGGGCCTTAAACATGGCCTCTATCATATGGTGCGTATTCTCGCCGTACATGAGGTTGATGTGAAGTGTAGCGCCGCTTCGGTTAACAAAGGCCCTGAAAAATTCTCGAACGAGTTGTGCATCAAAACGCCCGGTAGTTTCGCGTTTCAGGTTAACATGATAAACAAGAAAAGGCCTGTTTGAAAAATCGATCACAGCGGAGGCCAAGGCCTCATCCATCGGAACCAGGCCCCTGCCGTACCGTTTTATTCCCTTTCTGTTCCCTAACGCCTTGTCAAAGGCTTCGCCCAGTACTATCCCCACGTCTTCGACAGTGTGATGATCGTCTACCTCAATATCTCCCTTTGCATCCAGGGTGAGATCAAAAAACCCGTGGGCAGCCATCAAGGTGAGCATATGGTCCATGAACGGGATGCCTGTTGTAATGGCAGACTTGCCCTTCCCTTCTATAGTCAATTTCAGCTTAATGTCTGTTTCCTTGGTGGTGCGTGTAACCTTGGCAGAGCGCTTATTGGTCTTTTTCCGAGCCATTTTCTTCCCGATTCTGTGATGGATGATTATTGGTTATGCTGCAATAAAGTGGTGGAGATGAGGGGATTTGAACCCCTGACCTGTACGTTGCGAACGTACCGCTCTCCCGGCTGAGCTACATCCCCGTAAGTT
>JAUWXJ010000104.1 GCA_030616425.1 Desulfobacterales bacterium
TGAATGAGCAGGGGAATATCCATCAGAGTATAGTACATCGCATGGGCAATTTTGTGAATGATGCCGTGCTCTCCGAGCTGGTGGCCGTGGTCGGAAACGACGATGATCATGGTATTGTCATACAGATCAAGATCCTTCACCCTTGTAATCAATTTGCCGAACCACTTATCGACCATAGTGACTTCACCAGCATAAAGGGCTCTGGTGTGTTTGAGCTCCCTCTCCGTCATATATTCGAGCGGATTTCCCGCCTTGCCGGCGATAAATTCCCTCCCTTCATAACCGGGATCATACATCTCCCGGTATTCCTGTGGCGGATCCCATGGTTCATGGGGGTCAAAGACGTCGAGCCATAGGAAAAATCTTTCTGCGTCCCCATGGTTCTCTTCAAGCCACCTCATCCCTTCCCTGAATACCATTGGGGCGAAATAGTCCTCCTCTCCCTTTCTGAAGGACGTGCTTGAAAGATATTGAAGCACCTTTGCATGAGGATAGGTCCCATAAAGCTTTGGGTCGATAAAATGATCGATATCGATATCCTTTGGAGGGGGGGCTGATCTGTACCGGTCGTACTCCTGGCCCCGAATCCATCTCCACTCGTCAAAGCCTCGATGGAAGTTCATAGACGGCTTAAACATATGGTAGGTATCCGTCAGGAATGCTGTCCTGTAGCCGGCGTCACTGAGGATCTCAGAGAGCGTAATATCGCTTTCCCTAAGGGGTGCCCATCCAGGGGATATGACATTATCCCCTAGGGTGGGTTTCCAATCCCGGAACGGAAAGAGCCTGTTTCCAGTCATAATTGCCCGTCTGGCTTGAATGGTCGGCAAGCTTTCCGGAGCGGCTCTCTCAAAGAGTACGTTCTCCTGTGCAAAGGCGTCGAGATTTGGGGTTCTAATCCAGGTATTTCCATAGCAGCCAACGTGATCTGCCCTTAAACTGTCTACTACAACAAGTATCACGTTCATTTGCCTTCTCCTTTCTGTTCTTTAATCCCTTTTTGCCAAATACCTTTCTTTTCTTATCTTGCAGGTTATCCCGTGAGCCAACATGTTTTCGTAATTACACGCCCTTTCACAAACATCAGCGATCTTTGCTGATCCCTCTTTGTTTGCATATTGATAAGTAACTGTCTTAACAAATTTGCCCACATAAAGGCCTCCCGTATATCTTGTGGCCCTCATCGTTGGCAAAACGTGATTGGTTCCTATGGTTTTGTCACCATATGCTACGGTCGTTTCTTCTCCAAGGAATAGGGAGCCATAGTTTGTGCAGTTATCAAGATAGTACCTCCAATTTTCGGTCTGCACCTCAAGATGCTCCGGTGCCCATTCGTCACTAACTTTCACAGCCTCTTCAGGCGAATCAACCACGATCACCTCCCCATTGTCTCTCCACGATACTGAGGCGATGTCTTTTGTAGGCAAATCAATAAGCTGTCGCTCAACCTCTTCCATGGTTTCTTTGGCAATTCTATGGGATAGGGATACCAAAGCTTGTCTGGAATTAGGGTCGTGTTCTGCTTGCCCCAGTAAATCAGCCGCTAGGATAAAAGGATCCGCTGTCTCATCGGCAATAATAAGTATTTCAGTTGGTCCTGCTAAAAGGTCAATTCCCACATCTCCGAATATTTGTCTCTTTGCTTCTGCTACGAATCTGTTCCCCGCACCAACAACCATATCAACGGGCTCTAGCCCATCCATACCGTAGGCCAGGGCGGCTAAGGCCTGAACTCCTCCCATACAATATATTTCATCTGCACCAGCCGCAGCCATGGAATAGAGTGTTGCAGGCCAAACTCCTTGGCCTTCACCAGATGGTTGCTCCTCCATCAACGTGGTAGGTCTGGCCATTGACAAAATCGGAAGCGCCTGAAGCAAGAAAAATAGCGGCCCCTATATGATCGGATGGCTCTGCCAGCTTCCCCATGGGATTGGCCTTCTTTCTCTCCTCAAAAACGTCTGGGTTTTTCTCCAGAAAGCCTCTGGTCATTTCCGTAAGGGTAGTGCCGGGGGCTATGGCATTCACATGGACGTTGTATTTTCCCCACTCCACCGCAAGGGCTCTTGTTAATTGGGATACCCCTGCCTTTGAAATTGAATAGACGGATATTCCGCTCCTGGCTATCTGCGAGACATCGGAAGAGATGTTAATGATTTTTCCCTTTCTTTTCTTGATCATCTCCTTGCCCACCTGTTGACAGCAAAAGAACAGGCCCTTTAGGTTTACGCCCATGGCAAAATCCCATTCCTCCTCCGAAACCTCTTCTGCTTGCCCTCTTACAATAACACCCGCACTATTGACCAGGATATCAATCTTCCCGTACTCGGCCATCACCTTTGAGACTAAGGAGCTCAGAGATGGAAGTTTCATTACGTCAACCTGGATGGCTGAGGCCTTTAACCCTTCCTCCTTTAGGGATTCGGCTGCTTTCAGTGCCTTTTCGCCAACGATATCGGCAATCACCACCGTGGCGCCAGCTTGAGCGAGGCCTTTTGAAATGGCATAGCCAATACCCTGGTTCCCACCGGTAACGACAGCTACCTCTCCTGTGAGATCAAAGATGTTCATTCTTTTCCTCCTTTAGAATATGAAATTTGCAAGCATCTCTTCAGCCTGGCATTAAAAGGCATATCCCATGATGCGAGGCAAAAACATGGCGATCTTGGGATACCATGCGAGCACGATAACGGCAAAGATCAGTCCTATGATGAAGGGGATCTCCTCTCTGGCAATCTGTTCAATGGGGAGTTTGGTGACCCCCGTCATGGCGAAAAGATTGGCACCAACCGGAGGTGTCAAGAATGCAATTTCATTGGTTACAACAAAAATAATCCCGAAATGAATGGGATGAACACCAAGCTTCACCATCACCGGGAGCAATATGGGGGTGAGGATAATGATGGTAGCCATGGTATCCATAAATGTGCCCAAAATAATCAGGAAGGCGATAATCATCAGATAAATTATTTTAACGTTTGAAGTGATGGCGCCGAGCATCTCAGCAATTTGTTGGGGCACTTGATAGAGCGTGAGCAGTTCCCCGAAGGAGGTGGAAAGACCTATCAATACGATCATGGAGCCTGCTATGATGGTTGTTCTAGAAAAACAGTCATAGATAATTTGCATGTTCAATTTCTTCGTGATAAAAAGACCCACAAACACCGCGTAGTTCACTGCTACCACAGAGGCCTCAACAGGGGTGAAAATCCCACCATAAATCCCTCCCAAGATGATCACGGGAGCCATCAGGGACCACTTTGACTTCCAGGATATGGCCAGCATCTCCCTGATGTTGATCTTCTCAGTCTTTATCCCATAGTTTCTTCGCCTGCAGATAGCATAGGATATGAGGATCATGGTGGTTGTGACAAATATTCCAGGTACTATACCTGCAATGAAGAGTCCTACGATAGAAGCCTGGGAGACCACGCCATAGACAATCATAGGATTGCTAGGGGGGATCAATATCCCCAAGGTACCGGCAGAACTTGTCAGCGCAGCGGCATATCCCTTATCATATCCACGATTCGCCAGTGCGGGGATCATGATAAACCCTATGGCAGCTGCGGTTGCCGGCCCCGAACCGGACATGGCTCCAAAGAACATGCAGCCGATAACCACGGCCATCGCCAATCCCCCTCTCATCCAGCCGACCATACTCTCTATAACATCCACAACTTGCTCGGACATACCCGCTGTTTCCATGAGAGCCCCGGCCAGGATAAAAAGGGGGACCGCATGCAGAGGAAACTTATCAGTCGCCGTGTAGATGGCCTTGGCAAGGAGGGCAAGGGGAATATCCGTAAACTGAAGGGCGGCGAATGTGGCGATCCCGATGCTCATCACAATCGGCACTCCAAGAAGCAGACAGACAACCAGGGTGATGAAAAGCACCTCTACCACGTCATTGGCCTCCCCTATTACCGTTGGCAGCCTTTTTTGATTGGCGAATTTCACGGACGTATCCCTGGATAATGCGAAAGGTTATGAGGGTGAAACTGATGGGAATAATGGTGTAGACGTAAGCCATGGACCAACCCAAGGCTGGAGATTCATAACGGTATTTGAACATACTGGACACCACACTGATTCCCTCTTTTACAATAATTAGATTGAGGCCCACCCATAATAGATCAGCAAGATACCTCCTGTATTGGTTTACTTTATTGGGTAGGATGAGAGCTATAGCCTCCAATCTGATGTGCGCTCCTTTCTGTGCAGCAAAGGCCGCAGCCATATAGACCATCCAGACGAAGGCCATTCTGTCCAACTCCTCTGCAAAGGGGAGGCCCCTGTTGAGGACGAAACGAAAAAAGACGATGGCTGAGAGCACAACAACCATAGCAAAGAGGCAGAGGTTGCATAGGATTTTTTCAAAGTTTTCGTCGATGAACCTGAGTACTTTCACAGGTGAAGGCCTCCGTTTTAGTTGTATTAGGAAGGGGAATGAAATAGACGCAGAGCTATTTTGGTCTCTTATTAGTAAGACTGACGTTACTATTCAGACACCAATTCCAATTGTCAATTGTCAATTTTCAATTGTCAATTCTTGGTGTGGCTACCTGAGCAGTTAGGACTGACTTCAAGCGATGGCCGGGAAGGAACTTCTACGGGAAAAGTCCCTTCCCAGATTTAGGTAACCCATCTATTTGAAACTCATCACTTTGTCAAAAATAGCCTTTCCACCTGCCTTATCATAGAACTTCGGCCATATCTTGGAGGCCCTTTTTCGCCAAGCGCTTATATCCGGCTCATCAATCGTCATCCCCTTCTCCCGAAGCATTCTCTTTGTAGCCGCGTCGTCCTCAGCCATGGCAAAAAAGCCCCAGGCCCAGGCATCGCTTGCAGCCTTGGTAATTGCATCCTGTATCTCTTTGGGCTGTTTCTGAAAAAAGGACTCACCTATGACAATAGGAACGAACTCTATCATATGCTTCGTACACGTGGCATATTTTTCAATCTCATAAAGCTTAAAGTCCACAAGATTCCTCAGCACGTTGTCACCCCCGTGAATGACCCCTGTCTGAAGGGAGCTGAAAACTTCTGCCCAAGCCATGGGGATGGGATTAATGCCCCAGCTCTTGTATTCTTCGATAAATACAGGGTTGTTAGGAACCCGCCATTTCAAACCCTTCATGTCTGCCACTGTTTTCACCCGTTTCCTGGTGTTATGAAGGGCTCGATAGCTTTGATCTGGCCAGGCAAGCACCCTGAGTCCGGCCAGTTTGATAGTCTGACTATTGAAGTACTCACCCAACTCCCCACGGAAAAGTCTATAGGCCTCTTCCCGATTCTCGAAGATGTATGGAAGGACGACCGCATATAAGGCCCTTGCAAAAGGGGAAAGGTTCGCGATATTGCCTTGAACCATCTGAATGATCCCCATCTGACAGTCCTTGAAGACCTTTTGTTCGGTCCCCAACTGACCACCCCAGAAAATTTGCACATCAATCTTACCTCTCGAATACAGGGCACAGAGCTCTTTAATCTTTACTGTTGTCTCACACAGGGGTGATCCCTTGCTATAAGGGGGGCTGGTGGCAAGTTTAATGACGACCTTATCTGCTGCCACTGAGTTTTGCGGAAATCCCAAAGAGAACGCGAGTAAAAAACAAAGGCTTAGTGAAACGAATACAACATTCTTTTTCATGTTTTCCTCCTTTTTCCTTCTTAAGGTTATCGCCAAAATCGGGAGGTCTGCAACAAGTCTTGCAACGTGAGTTTGACACCGATGTCCTTTCACGTTAGCCACAGGGGTCATGCTTGAGTACCAACGCTCACCTCCTTTCCAGCGAAAAATGTGGGCAAAGGCTTCCTTAGGCCTTATCCACTCACGCTGTCTTGACTGAGACGCGCTACCTCCCGCCCTTCGTAATGTAGTAAATGGCCATGTCATAGTCAACCATAAGTTATTGATTTTTTTCAGGCGCTGTTGCCCTTCACTTTGTTTTTCATCATATCTCGGCAGGCGCGGGCAATATGCTCAGGACCGAAGCCGTATTTGTCGAAAAAATATTGCTCACTCGCCACTTCCCCGAACCTATCGGGGATACCAAGACGCTTAACCCTTGTTGGGTAATTTTCACTTAACACCTCACATACCGCTCCCCCCAGACCGCCAATGATGTTTTGATTCTCCACGGCTACAACAGCACCTGTCTTTTTGGCAGATTGGATGAGAGTTTCAGCATCAAAAGGTTTTACTGAAGGATAATGTAGCAGATCCACACTGATACCGCCGGAGGAGAGCTCGTTGGCAACCTTGTAGGCGAATTGGGTCATATAGCCAGTTGATACAAGGGTTACATCGCTCCCTTCTCGAAGGATGACGGCCTTTTCCGGATTGAATCTGTAATTCGTATCGAGAATCTTCCCCACTTTCACACGAATGAGCTGCATGTAGGTTGGCTGCTTTTCCTTTACCATAAATCTTAATATGGATCTAAGCTCGTAGACATCACAGGGACTGTATACGTGCATGTTTGGCATAGCACGCATTATTGCAAGGTCCTGAAAACAAATATGGGTACCTCCGTTGGGCCCGTTTGTTATACCGGGTGCCGTTCCCACAATTTTTACATTGTTGTTGGCAAATCCGACACTGATGCTAACTTGGTCATAGGCTCTCCTGGAAGCAAATGAGGTAAAGCTAGCACAAAAGGGGATTTTTCCCTCTTTTGCAAGACCCGCGGCGATGCCGATCATGTTTGCCTCACATACACCACACTCGATAAAGTTGTCAGGGTGCTTTTCCCTAACCTCCGGGACTGTGCCTGACGACTTACCTAAATCAGCCTCAAGACATATTACATGCGGATTTTCATCCATTAAACCGTTCAGTGTTCCTGCATAAACCGCTCTCATTTCCATCTCATGATAATTCATTCCTGGGCATCCTCTCTTTAATAAGGAAGTTGTACGTCCTTATAAACAAGCCCATCCATGATTTTTCGATATGTGTCCTTGTCCGGCACCCTTATATAATGACATTCGGGCTTGTTTTCAAGTAGCCTGTTTCCCTTGCATTTTATCGTATGGGCGATAATCATGGACGGCTTGCCTTTGACGGTCATGGCCTTGTGTATTTTTCTATAAATATCATCCCAGTTATGGCCGTCCATCTCAAAGACTTCCCACCCAAATGAATGCCACTTTTCGGTCAATGGCTCCAGACCAAGAACATCTTCAGTAAATCCGTCTATCTGGAGTTTGTTGTAGTCACAAATGACCAAAAGATTATCCAAACGATTATGTGAGGCAAAGAGGGCTGCCTCCCAGATCTGCCCCTCATTGCTCTCACCGTCACCAATAATACAGAAAGTACGGTAGTTCTTTCTGTTCATTTTCCCCGCAAGGGCTATACCACAAGCGCATGAAAGCCCCTGTCCGAGAGACCCAGCAGTTATATCAACGCCAGGAGTTTGATTCTGGTCCACATGGCTTGGAAGTCTCGTTCCATCCATGTTTAATGTCGCCAACCAACTTTTGGGGAAAAACCCTTTGTAGGCGAGGATTGTATACAAGATGGGGCCGCAATGTCCTTTGGACAGCACCAGGCGATCCCTTTCCCCCCATTGTGGATCTGCCGGGCGGATATTCATGATGCGATAGTAGAGAGTTATCACAATCTCCGCCAAGTCCACAGACCCCCCCAAATGGCCCTGGCCATAACGGCAAATCATGTCTGTAGTAATATAACGAATTTCCTGGGCTAGTCTGTCAAACTTTTTCCTGTCAAACCTTTCCTTGCCCATCCTTTAATCCTGTTCTTTATTAGGGAGTGATTCTTCATGTTACCGGTACCAATATTGTGAGCATTCTAGTTTATCAAGGACTTTTTAAAAAGCATGACGATTGGGCAAAAGGTGACACTAACGAAGGCCGGAAACAAACCTTCGGAGTTCCAACTCCAGTTCCATGGCCTTTTGAGGTTTCACTGAAATAAGGTCCTGTTTCTCTCCGGGATCTTCCCTCAGATTGTAGAGCTCCTTTGAATTGTCCTTATCAAGATTCAAAAGGAGGCTCCACTCCCTGTCATTGATTCTCCACGCCCTCTTAAATTGTCCCATGTAGGCATAGTCCCGAATAGATTCCACCTCCCCTCTCATGATGGGAAGCAGGCTCTCTCCGTGAATCCTGGGAGGTCGACGCACATTGAGAAAATCCAGAATGGTTGGAAAGATCTCAGTGGTTTCCACCAGGGCGTCAAGGCGTTTACCTGCCCCCAT
>JAUWXJ010000075.1 GCA_030616425.1 Desulfobacterales bacterium
TGAATATTGCCTGACAAGTCCCACAACGGCACCATATTCGGCATAAGGTCTTGACCCATTTACAAATGGCTACTGAGCTTGTATCCCACATCGACGTGTGCCTGGTTCATGGAGTTCAATGCATTCTGCCGCCAACGAGCAGGATGAGATTTGAGCTGACTCAAAAAGAGATCCCCCTTGGGGGTGAGAGCATTATTTATTGCAAACAATATTATGCTCTCCTTAGTAATTCCCTTTCAACTAAAGAAACGGAGAATTGTGGCAGTGGAAGAATGGCCAGAGGCGTGAATCGCGAATTCGTCAAGCGTAAACTGGAAGCTGAATAACGAATAACAGAATCATGAAAAGCTGCGAAATCCTGCCTGTGGACCCCGAATCTCCTGATCAGGACACAATCGCCAAGGCTGCCGCACTGATCAAAAAGGGTGGTCTTGTGGTTTTTCCCACCAGCAGCTTTTACGGCCTCGGCACAGAGGCGTTTAATGCCGAGGCCGTAGGCAAAGTCTTTCGGGTCAAGAAGCGTGACCCCCAAAAGCCTCTTCTTATCCTGATTGCCTCACTGGCGGATCTTACCCCGTTGGTTCGAGCGGTTCCAAAGACAGCAACGCGCTTAATGGAAGCCTTTTGGCCAGGCAGGCTCACAATTATTTTTCAAGCTGCAGATCTTCTTCCACCCAACCTCACCGGTCACACAGGACAAATCGGGATACGCCTTGCGGGCCATCCCGTGGCCTGCAGCCTGGCAAAAGCAGTAGGAAGCCCCATCACGGGGACGAGCGCCAATCTTTCTGGAAAAGGCGGCTGCACTGCAGTGGCCCAGCTGTACCAACACATCAGGGACCAAGTCGATTTGATCTTGGACGCGGGACGACTTGAGGGTGGAGAGGGATCCACAGTGGTGGATGTAACCGTGGATCCCCCGAAGATCCTTCGCCAGGGCGGGATTGGTGCTAAAAGGATCACGCCCCTCTTGGACGGATGACTACCTAAACCGGGAATATCCCGAGCGGGGAGCTTGCTGGCCCTGTAGCTCTAATTTGCGCCTGGGAACCCTTGTGTACGCTAGCAGTCGTGCTATTCAGATCAGATAAGGATGGTATTTTTCACGACCGCCACCCTGTACTGTAATGACCGCTGACCAGCCCGGGCCCTTCACAGATACACGCACGGACTGACCATCTTGAGTTTTGCTATAGGCTGCGCAAAGGGTTGCGGCCTCGTATACGATCTCCTCTGGGGCACCAAAAGGGATCAAGCAGGTGGGACCAGGTATATCCATCATGTGCAGTTTAATATCTTTGTCAGGATCTATGAGCCTTGAGATTCTTCTGTTGTCTTCTGTGGTCCGACCCACAACAACCTTGTAAGTGTCGTGGAGGCGAAAATGGCGGCCGCATTTTAGAAGCTCAAAGTCTCGCTCCTGACACTCATCCTGGTGTTCAAGGAGATCCTTTACCCGCTTGGAAAAGCCCGGATCCGTGAGGAGGCACCCGCCGGCCGGAGTGGGATAATCGGTAATTCCAAACGCCTCGGCAAGCTTCATTTGTCGTTTTCGGGAGCGACCCGAAATATCCAAGAGGCGTTCACGATCCAACAGGCCGCGTTCTTCAGGAACCGTGGGAGGGAGGAGCTTGGCGCTTAACGGGCGAACGACAAAACCGGCGAGGCCAGACCTTTTTTCAACATAGCGGAGCGACGGTTTGGTCTGGGACATGGGACGCTGGCCCAAGACCTCGCCGGTAAAAAGAAAATCAAATTCTTCTCTTTTCATCATTGAACCGGCAATTTCAAGCATCAGAGCGTGACAATCGAGGCAGGGGTTCATGTTACTGCCATAGCCGCATTTGGGATTCTTCAGCATCTCCACATAGACCTCAGTAATATTCTTCACTGTTAGATGAATCCCTGTCATGCGAGCAGCGCTTCGGGCTCTGTTTGAACTGAAAAAGGGGGTTTCGAGATTAATCCATGCTACCTCGACCCCTTGCTCCTTGAGAACCAGTGCGGAAAGGATGCTGTCGAGCCCCCCAGAGGTAAGGCCGAGGCCACGAACCACAGCAGGCCCGGTTTTCTGGGTTGTGCCGTCAAATGAGTTTTCTTGCTCGGAGGTAGAGACCATGGCTGAGAAAATGGCTACAAGGCGTATTAAGGAAATCTTAAGAATATTAGGAAGAACCTATCCTGATGTCAAGACGGCCCTGCGCCACAGAAGTCCGGTGGAACTGCTGGTTGCCACGATTCTGTCGGCCCAGTGTACAGATAAGCAGGTTAATCAGGTAACCGCGACCCTGTTCAGGAAACTACGAACAGCAAAAGACTTTGCTGAGGTGCCCCTTTCCGATCTGGAGGGAATGATCCGTCCCACAGGTTTCTACAAAAACAAGGCAAAGAGCATAAAGGCATGCTGTGTAGCATTGACGGAAAAACATGAGGGAAAGGTCCCGGACAATATGGAGGCCCTGCTTCAACTACCTGGCATCGGGAGAAAGACGGCCAACGTCATACTTGGAAGCGCTTTTGGTATCCCTGGAATTGTGGTTGATACGCACGTAAAACGCGTATCTCAGCGCATAGGCCTTACCAAGGAGCGTGACCCTGTCAAAATCGAATTTGATCTAATGCCCCTGATTCCCAAGAAGAACTGGATAGGCTTCTCGCACCAGATGATCTGGCACGGTAGAGCCTTGTGCAAAGCCCGCAAACCAAACTGCCCCGCATGCCCCCTGCGCGACCTGTGCGATTATGGACGCGAGACCACTTGAGCCGGTATGGCTGGCCACCATCCGTGGTGAGGAAAAACCACCAATATGAAGTATTACTCTTGTTACCAGTTGTTTCATTCTAGGTGGGGAGGGAGTTTTCTGAAAAAAGCGTGATACCGAGAACTTGGCAGGATGCTCAATCAAGACGGATGAATATTATCACGGTTTTTGAAGAAAATTTCCTCCTCACCCATTGAAACGTCTAATGCATCATTTGTATCAAAGTTCATTCAATCCAAAACAGGCCTTTGCATTCTGCGTGGTCTGGGCAGCAATCTCCTCGAGTGGGATCCCCTTGACTCGCGCCACCTCCTGTAACGTAACCTGGACATGGACCGGCCTTGCAACCAGTTCCTGGTACTGAACCGGGCTATCTGTTTCGAGCAGCAGGTTGGAAAGTGGAACCGCATCGATTGCCTTTGCATGGTAAGGGTTGTACAAGAGTGCCGGGGTAGCTGACATGTAGTAGCCCTCTGCTGCGATGAGAGGGATTAGGTCTAGAGAGCCGCTGTACCAGTGAAAGATCGCCTTTTCCAATCCAGACTCTTTTACCATGCGGTAGGCGGTCTCGTGCACGAACCGGCAATGAACGATAACCGGCTTGTAATGTCTCTTCGCTATGGCAAGGAGTTGTTCAAAAATAGCCTTCTGGATCTTCTTTTTTGTCTTGGCCTTGTAGTCCAAGCCCACCTCACCCAGGGCCACACAGTGCTTCAGGTTTGTATCAATATAGGCAAGGGTCTCGTCATCATGATCTGGGTTGAGGCGCCATGGGTGATACCCTATGGCTGGAAAGACAAATCCTGGATGCCGGCGTGCCATCTCTATAGTCTTCTGATTGGAGGAGATGTCCTGTCCAACTGCTACAATGCCCAGCACACCCCTTTCCCGCGCCTCTTTGATGGCTGCCTCCGGGTCGGGCAATTCGTCCAAATGGGCATGTGTATCTATGACTGGGGGGAGCTTGATCATGCTTCATTCTTCATGGCTTGGCAAAAAGTTATTAGACGGACGGCTTCGTAAAAAGTTCATATGCAAGGCCTGCGAGTCTTGAGGAATGAGGCGTACATTCGGGTACGCCGCAATGACGAAAGACGAAGCACAACGCAGCAGATGGGCTTTTTACAAAGTCGTCATTCTTCGTAGATATAGATATGCTCAATTCCCGGCTTAAGAAAGAAGGTGCTCAACTCCACCTTTTTTTTGTTCGGCGAAAAGCTGATCACAAACTTCTTTTCACAGGTCACCCGTTCAAGGCTTTTTATGTTGCTTAATTCAATCAAAGGGTTGCTGCAAAAAGCTACCTCTATGGTGCGATCCTCTTTGAAACCCACTATGTCGACCGGCCCCTCTGGAAAGCGGGGGTTACGAAACACAGGCAAGGGTTGAAGCCCTCTCTCCCTCAACCAGCCGTGCAGTACACAGCGGATGGTCTCTTTAACAACAGCATCCCTAAGGTATCCCCTTGGAATCGACCTGATTGCCACCAATATCCTCTTCTTGATTTCCTCTTTCATGGTTCCCCTAAAAAAGATCCTCCTTGACGCTTTTTTGAAGATCAGCTACTGAATTGCTTGAACAAAAACCTGCTCACTGTCAATACCTGAGACGTTATGGATGGTCAACCAGTAATTGAGTCTGAAATTTGAGTAATCATCTTTATCAAACCTTGGAATTCGACAAGGTCCTTGACGACCTGGCTTCCAGGACCCATTCTCCGCTTGCCGCTGAGCGCCTTCGGGGCCTGACACCCCTTTCGAGCCTCGAGCAGGTCCAAGAAAGTCTAGGAAGAGTCTCCGAGCTCCGCAGTTTTATGGACTCAGGTGAGTCTTTTCCCATCGGCAATTTCGAGGACATAGATAGATATCTCCAGTTAGCAGCCAAGGAGGGGAGCTATATCGAGCCCGATGCCTTTCGCCATATTCATCAGGTACTCGATTTAGCAGCAAGGATACACCACTTTCTCTCAAAAAACCGCACAGATTCTCCTCTTCTCAAGGAAGTCGGCGCACCTCTTGTCCCAAACCCTGGACTTACTCAGGAGATCAGCAAGAATATTGATCTGAAGACCTTGGAGATTCCTGACCGGGCAAGTCCGAATCTGACTAAGATTCGCCGCAAGCTGGCCCAGACACGTGAACAATTGCGCAGAGAACTGGATAATCTCCTTGAAAAACTCTGGCGGGCAGGTGTCTTACAAGAACGCCTGATCACCATGAGACAAGGACGGTGGGTCTTTCCAGTAAAAGAGACCCACCGACACCGGGTCAAGGGGGTCCTTCACGATCAGTCGGCAAGTGGTGCAACCTTTTTTGTGGAGCCACTCGAAACACTGGAGGTGAGCAACCGCGTCCGCCGCCTTGAAGCTGACGAGCGATACGAGATAGAAAAAGTGCTCCGTCGGCTCACAGACCTTGTTCGCACAAACCGCACCGACCTTGAACAGAACCTTGAGGTACTGATCTCTATCGATTGTATTCATGCGATGGCCTTGACCTCCAAAATGCTGGATCAACACGAACCTGCCCTCAGCACCTATGGTTTCCTTGAAATCAAGAACGGGCGACATCCTTTGCTCATGCTCAGGAAGGATTCACCCTCTCCCGTAGTCCCTCTCGATCTTTCAATCGGGGACGGCTTCAACACACTGGTGATAACCGGGCCGAACGCTGGCGGAAAGACTGTGGCACTCAAGACCGTGGGACTCCTTGCCCTGATGGTCTCCTGCGGACTGCATATACCTGCAGATCCAGATTCGCAGGTGCCTTTTTTCAACCGGATCTTTGCCCATGTGGGAGATGCCCAGTCGATTGAGATGGATCTTTCAACTTTCTCTGCCCATATGAAGGGAATCAAAGGAATCGTGGATGAAGCATCCGCTGGAGACCTCGCGCTCATTGATGAGATCGGAACCGGCACTGACCCACAGGCAGGGGCAGCCCTCGCCATGGCAGTGATAGAGGCCCTTACCAACAGAGGTGTTTTTACCATCGTTACAACGCATCAAGGCGCCTTGAAAGCATTTGCCCATCAAACACCCGGTGTTGCAAACGGGGCAATGACCTTTGACAGCAAAACCCTCAGTCCAACCTACAGGTTCCAGCCTCATATCCCTGGTTCCAGCTACGCCCTTGAGATCGCAAAGCGTATGGGACTCGCCGAAAGCATTGTCACACGCTCCAGATCTCTGATGCACCCTCATGCCCACCGATTAGAGGACCTATTATTGCGCCTCCAGGATCAGACCGAGCAGAACGAGCAATTGCAGAAAAACTTGGAGGCCCAAAAGCTTGTTCTCGAAGGCTTGACCAGACAGTACCAAGAAGAAAAAGATCTCCTTGCGCAAGAAGCCGGGCAATTGCGCCGCAAGGCCGCCGAGGAGGCGAGTGCCATTGTAAAGCAGGCTAATGCCACTGTGGAAAAGGCAATAAAAACTATACGCGACAGGAACGCCTCTCGCCAGGCCATCCTTGAAGCCAAGGCCCTCATCCAGGGGGAAAAAGAAAGCCTGAGAAAGGAGCTTGAGGCCACATCATCTCATGAAGTGTATAGAGGGGAAGATCAAATCACGGGAGAGGTCCGAGTCGGAAACCGTGTATACTGGACACGCGGTGGCGTGGCGGCGACCGTCCTGTCTGCTGAAGACACAACCGGTCATGTACTGATCGCCAGTGGCAACCTCAAGGTGCGGGTACCCAAAGCGGAATTGACACGGGCAAGAGACCTCGACAAATCACCACCCAGCCCCCATTCACATGTTACAGCCCCTTTTCCAGACAGCGTGCGTACTGAAATCGATATTCGAGGAATGCAAGTAGATGAAGCCTTGGAAGCTGTGGATAAATTTATCGATGATGCATTGCTGGCAGGCCTAAGGGAGGTCCGTATAATCCATGGCGTGGGGACAGGCGCGCTGCGGAACAGCATAATACCATTCATAGAGCAGCATCCTCTGGTGCATGCGACCTTGCCAGGGGGTCTCAACCAGGAAAACCGGGGCATCACCACAGCAAGAATCGGTAGCACCTAGAATCATTACTCTTCAATAAGACACTGATTGCCTCCTTGATTTTTTGATTTATACATGACCAGATCAGCCCTTTTTACAAATTCTGACAAATCCTCATCCAGGCGGTATTCAACAACCCCTATACTCAATGTTGTATCAATATTGCCATCCGGAGCGTGATCTGATTTGACTGGCAGAAAATTCGACCTGATCCTTTCGGCTACTTTCATGGCCTCGCTTCCTCTGGTCTGAGGCAGGAGGACCATGAACTCGTCACCACCATACCGATAAGCCGTATCGCTTTTACGCAAACAGCGTCGGATCACATCGCTCAGCTTGATCAAAATCTTGTCTCCCTCCAGGTGACCATAAGCATCATTGAACTGTTTGAATTGATCCACATCGAGTAGCAAAAGCGACAGAGGATTATCATACCGCAGTGCTCGATCCAGCTCTAACTGAAGCTGACCGTAAAAGTGCCTCATATTATAAAGCTTGGTCAGATCATCTGTAATGGTCAACTCTCTGAGCCGCGCCTCCATCTCCTGTCGCTGGGCGATAAGGGCACGCTCTCTAAGGACCCGCCTCAGTCTAACAAGCAGCTCTCGGGAGCGTACAGGCTTTAGTATAAACTCGCTTGCCCCTTTTTCAATCGCCTCTTCATATTGGAACTCTTTTCCATAACCGGTGATGATGATTACATCAGTGTCGTACTTTTTCTTCACGATCTCTGTTAATTCAAACCCGCTTAGGCCCGGCATCCTGATATCGGCTATAACTATATCAATCTGCCTTTCCTCTAAGAACTTTAAAGCTTCGTCGCCGCTTTCAGAGGTCCAGCAAGCAAATCCAGCAAACTGGATCGATTCCCGGATGACATCCCTGATCTCCTTCTCGTCGTCCACGACCAGAATGGAGGCAATACCCTGACCCTCTTGAGCCTTTGCATCAATGTCGTTATTTGTGTCTGTTGGAACCACTGGTCCAAACCTCTCAAAACATAAATATTGGGATAAAGTCTGGCGGAGAGAGAGGGATTCGAACCCTCGGTAGAAGTTTCCCCCTACACTCGCTTAGCAGGCGAGCGCCTTCAGCCAACTCGGCCATCTCTCCGGGATTCCGCTGACGCGGAATACGATTTGCTATTGGCTTTTGGCCTATAGCATTAAGTTTTGAGCTTGTTGCCAAAACGAGGAACTCGTTCCGAACGCGTTATAGTACAAAAATCTTCCAACTACAAGTTAATGGCCAATAGTGAAATTTAACCATGTTAAATTTCCTGGCGGAGGGAGTAGGATTCGAACCCACGTCCCGTTTCCGGGAAACGGTTTTCAAGACCGCCGCCTTCAACCACTCGGCCATCCCTCCGGGATTCCGCTGGTGGTACAACTTACCTGAAACTCATAACCTCCAGCATCTGTTTTCGTTCAAGGCCTCACATGCATATCGTACAACTTGCTACCAGCTTCTGTATAGAGGCTGTTTCAAAACCCTTTGACGAGTCCATTTTGGCCATTTTTGCTAAAAGTTCTTAGCGAAGCGAAGCGTAAAAATTGGAACTGTTTGATCCCGCGATAGCGGGAGAGTTAGCGCATGGCTTCACTACGTGCTCCAATTTTAGCGGAGCGAGCTTAGAACTTTCGAAAATGGTCAAACCAAACGAGGAAAGGGGTTTTGAAGCCAGTTCTAGTTATTCTAGCATAAATTAATATATTATCAGGCTCAAAAATCTCGGTCAAGCAATACCTTTCATTGGTTTCCAAACCCGCGCCACTCCCCGCAGTCAGGGCAAGTCCAGGTAATGGCATTACAGGTCATGCCCCACAAATTCTCCATCATGCACCCCTGGCATATCTGAAAACCGCACGTACAGGTCCAGCAAAAGGGAAGTTCTCGGTCACATATATGGCAACAATACTTCTTTTGTCCTCTCCTTTTGGATCTCGGGTTGCTTTTTACTGGTTGTGACTGCATTAAAGATTATACTTTCCGCTATCTGATTTATCGGTCTGGATTTGTCAGGTGAACACCGTATTTGGACAGAAAACTTTCGTGCAGATTCTAATACCTGCATCGCCTCATCATTTATATATAATACAGGACAAGAAATTGTCCATACTTGCCTTTAGGCGGATAAAGTGGTTTCTGGTCGTTGTCATGGCTCCTGATTCATGCTAACAGTCTTTTTTGCCAATCGACAGGGCATCCAATATGGCAAATTGATCTCTGCATCCAGTCTTATCCAACGCAGGAAGGAATCATGGCCGCCAAGGAAAAAACAATCTATCTCATTGATGGAAACAGCTACATATACCGAGCCTACCACGCCATCCGCCATCTCTCCACAACCAAGGGTTTGCCCACCAACGCCACCCTTGGTTTTACGAAAATGCTCCTAAAGCTCCTGTCAGAGCACAAGCCTGAGCATATGGCTATAGTATTTGATGCAAGAGGTCCCACCTTTCGTCACGAAATATATGAGGCTTATAAGGCAAACCGCCCCCCCATGCCAGAGGACCTTGCTGTGCAGATACCCTACATCAAGAAAGTCGTTGAGGGAATGAACATCCCCTCACTAGAACTCGCAGGCTATGAGGCTGATGATATTATCGGAACCCTGGCCCGCGCTGCTCAGAAAAAGGGCTTCCACGTCGTCATGGTGACGGGGGACAAGGACTTTAAACAGTTGGTTTCTCGTGCGGCCGACATATGGGATCCCATGAAAGACCGCACTATTGACTATGCGAGCTTAAAGAAGGACTTTGGCCTGGAGCCGTATCAATGGGTGGATGTCATGGCCCTTGCCGGCGATACCTCGGACAATGTACCAGGGGTCCCTGGCATCGGGGAAAAGACGGCTGTTGAATTGGTTAAGACCTTTGGGAGTGTGGAGGAAATCCTTGAAAACCTTGACAAGATAACCAGGAAGAAACTTCGCGAAAACCTGACCAACTTCGGCGAGCAGGCCATATTAAGCCGTCGCCTGGTGGAGATCAATACCAAGGTCCCTTTACATGTCGAACTGCCGTCCTTAAGGATTCCTGGCCCTGACGCAGATAAGTTGGCCCGGCTTTTCAAGGACCTGGAGTTTCAAACGCTCCAGAAACAGTTTCCCATGAAGACCGATCTCAGCCACAAGAACTATCGCATGATCTTGGATCATGATGACCTCAAAGCCCTGATCGATGAGCTGAAGCAGGCAGGGATCTTTGCCCTCGACATAGAGACAACCGCAAAGGACCCTATGCGGGCCGAGATTGTGGGGCTTTCCTTTGCGTGTCGACCGAATGAAGCCGCCTATATCCCCTTGCGACACAACTATTCTGGTGCGCCCAAGCAGCTAGACCCCGAGCGTTCACTCGCGAGCTTGAAACCCCTCCTTGTGAACCCGAAGCTGAAGAAAGTGGGCCAGAATATCAAGTACGACTGGATCGTACTGAAGCGCTTCGGGATTCAACTTAAAGGAGTTATGTTTGACACCATGGTAGCCTCCTATCTACTGAACCCAACGCGTCGGGCCCATAGCCTGGAGACGATTGCAGCCGAATACCTTGACCATAAAATGATATCGTACAAAGAGCTCATGGGTGGCAGGAACAGCGACAAAGGTTTTGACAAGGTCCCCGTAGAGGATGCGGTGCCCTATGCCTGCGAGGATGCTGACTTAACCTTCATGGCTTATGAGGTGCTCAAACCCAAACTCCGGAAGGGTCGCTTGGACA
>JAUWXJ010000148.1 GCA_030616425.1 Desulfobacterales bacterium
AAAGGTTTCCAATTATGCTTACAAAACCATGAAAAGGCTCCTACCGGGTCCTTATACATTTGTCTTGGAAGGTTCCAAGCTTGTTCCAAAGATGATGCTCACGGCCCAGAAGACTGCTGGTATTCGGGTACCGGATCACCCCATCTGTTTCGCCTTGGTCAAACAACTCGGCCGCCCTATTATATCTACAACCGCCACTCTTTCAAATGGAGAAATCCTGTCCGACCCGTCTGCGATTTTCGACACCCTTGGCACTCAGATCGATATCGTCATAGACGGCAGCACAGTGCCGGGAAGGCCTTCAAGCGTGGTTTCTCTTATTGGGGACATGCCCGAGGTAATCCGGGCGGGACTGGGAGACGTGACTATCTTTGAATGATTTTGGATTGTGGGGATCTTCTCAAGCCGATAGGCGCATTGCGGATTTACAACTTTAGCTCACCCTGGCCCAGACCTGGCTTATAGTCGAGACCTTTGCAGAACCCCGTTTAACATCTTTACATGAACATTTTGACCCATCTAGGGGCTTGCTCACAAAATCCTAAGAACTCGGCCTAAGGGCCTCAAACAGCTTAGGATTGGCCCGGATGGGTACCCCAAAAAGTTCATAATTGCCGCTCAAACGGGTTCTGCAAAGGTCTCTAGTCACAATAGGCTGATCCGATACGTAGCGCCCCTGGCCCAGACCTGGATTACTGGCTTGCAAGCTCATGATAAGCCGAAGCGCCAGGGCGGGCTTTAGGCACTTCTATTGATCCGTTTACTTAGACTCTCAGCCGGCTTATAGTGGACCACCCAACGCTTGGGCATGTATATGGGAGTCTTGGTCTTAGGGTTTCTTCCCTTTGCAGGCCCGCGCTCCTTTATCTTGAAGCGACCGAGGCCCCGAAGCTCAATTGTCTCGCCCTGCATAAGAGCTTGGGCCATGCTTTCAAAAAGGGCATCCACAACAGTCCACATATCCTGCTTGCTGATACCCGGAAATGCCTTCACCAAAGAATTTATCAAGTCCTGTTTAACCATTGTCAACCATCCGACCCGGTATATACAGATATCCGGAACGAAGCGCGGCGCTTGTTATTCTGTCCAGGGCCTCTGTCAGCTTCGAACCCAAAATGAATTCAAGAACAGAAAACCTCTTTTTTTCGCCATAAACGATCGATGGCTCTCCCTTGATACCGCCCAGCTTAGCCGCCATGGCAATTGCGTCCTCCATGTTACCAAGGCTGTCGATCAAGCCCAGTTCTTGCGCCTGTTGCCCGGACAATATCCGACCGTCAGCCATCGCCCGAATCGACTCCTCAGACATCTTTCTCCCCTCAGCCACTGCTGCCACAAACTGCTGGTGGACATTGTCAACAAAACCCTTCAAGAGGCTCCTCTCTTCGGGCGTCATTTTGCGCAATGGGGAGCCGATGTCCTTGTAATCCCCGCTCTTTATGACATGGGCTGAAATCCCGATTTTTTTAAAGAGCTCCTCCATATTCGCAAATTCCATAACCACCCCAATACTACCCGTAATGGTGCCAGGATTTGCCATGATATGGTCGGATGCCGCAGCCACATAGTACCCCCCAGACGCGGCTATGGCACCCATGGAGGCGACCACCTTTTTTTGCAGGGTCGTCTTCTTTACCTCTGAGTAAATCTCTTGGGAAGGCCCAACTCCACCACCCGGTGAATCGATTCTCAAGACAATTGCTTTTACGTTCTCATTTTTTCGGAATTTTTTGAGCTGTAAAATAATTGCCTTGGGATTAGCAATAACCCCTCTAATTTCTACAACTCCAACCTTTTCACCAAAGCGAAAGCCAGAGTCCCTCTTGCCAAGAAAGAAAAGGGTCGCCACACTTATGATCACAACCGCCCCAATAGCGCAGAGCACCAAAAAGGAAAACATAATTGGATGTCTTCTGGCAAACATCGTATTTGCTAACCCTACCTACACCTCTTTGTTGTCTTCTTCCCCAGGTTCCGCGGCTTCCTGTGCGCCCTGGTCAGCCATCTCACTGGTTTCATCCAAGGAGGGCGCCTGCTCGGTCTTGTCTTTCTCTGTCACTTCCGGACTCCCCTCCTCTTCGGAACCCTCAGTCGTTGTTTCAGAAGTCTGTTCCACCGGCTCCTGATCTGCCGTCTCACTGGTTTCATCCAAGGAGGGCGCCTGCTCGGTCTCGTCTTCCACCGTCACTTCTGGACCGCCCTCCACCTCGGAGCCCTCAGCCGTTGTTTCAGAAGTCTGTTCCACCGGCCCCTGGTCAGACGTCTTCTCTTTCAAAAGCTCCCCTAAATTTGATTGGGATTCTTTGTAATCGCTCAAGTAATTGACGACCAGGTCATGTTCCTCATCCGTTTCAATCTGCTGAATTGAAAGGCCAATACGTCGTTCTTTGGGGTTAATATTTATTACCTTGGCCGAAACAATGTCTCCCATTTGGAATTTGCCCACAGGGGTCTTAATCTTCTCCCTACTCACTTCAGAAACATGGACCAGTCCTTCAATCCCTTCCTCAAGTTCGACAAAAAGACCAAAGTCCGTGACATTGGTTACGGTACCTGTAATCTTGTCTCCCACCTGGTATCGTTCCGGGATCGTCTCCCAAGGATCCTTCTGGAGTTGCTTGATCCCGAGAGAGAATCGCTCGTTTTCTTTGTCAATATTAAGAACAATCGCCTGAACCGTGTCACCTTTTTTGTGGAGCTCAGATGGGTGTTTTATACGTTTGGTCCATGATATATCAGAAATGTGCACTAAACCATCAATCCCCTCGTCGATGCCGATAAAAAGACCAAAATCAGTAATGTTTTTGATCTTTCCTTCAATGGTCGTTCCGACAGGATATTTCTCGCCGACAACATCCCACGGGTTGGGGACCACCTGCTTCATCCCCAGAGATATTCTCCTGTTCTCAGCTGAAATGTTCAAGACAACAGCCTCCACGGTTTCGCCAACCGATACCACTTTAGAAGGATGGCGTATTTTTTTTGTCCAGGACATCTCTGAGACGTGAATCAGGCCCTCTATCCCTTTCTCCAGTTCCACGAAGGCTCCATAGTCGGTGAAACTGACGACTTTACCTCTAACATGGGAAGCTATGGGATATTTCTCTTCAGCTGTGGTCCAAGGGTCTGGCACAAGCTGCTTTAGCCCAAGCGAGACCCGTTCCCTTTCAAGATCAAGACTCAGGACCTTTACAGTAACCTCATCTCCTAACGAGAGTATCTCAGATGGGTGACCAATACGCCCCCACGACATATCTGTGATATGAAGCAGGCCGTCAATGCCGCCAAGATCAATGAAAGCGCCATATTCAGTGATATTCTTCACTACACCTGTCATGACCTTTTCTTCGTGGATTATAGCAAGGGTTTCAGACCGCTTTTCCTTGCGTTCCTTTTCAAGGATTACGCGTCTTGACAAAACTATGTTGCTTCGCTTCCGATTGTATTTTAGGACTTTAAACTCAAAAGTCTCGCCCACCAGATGATCCAGATCGCGCACAGGTCGAAGGGCCACCTGAGAACCAGGTAAAAAAGCCGGGACTCCTATATCAACCGAGAGCCCGCCCTTGACACGGTTGGTTATGACACCCTTGACTACACCATCTTCCTCATAGACCTTCTTGATATCTTCCCAAACCTTAATCTTGGAAGCCTTCTCTTTGGAAAGCAAGACAACGCCATTGTCGTCGTCCCATCGTTCCACCATGACATCAACGGTATCGCCAACCTTAGCATCGATCGTACCGTCTGGTGTCGTGATTTCAGCAATCGGCACCTGTCCTTCAGACTTATAGCCAATGTCCACCAATACAAATTCCTTGTCGATCTGAATGATCCTGCCCTGCACAACCTGGCCTTCCTCAACCCGTTTGAAGCTCTCTTCATACATCTCCATCAGGTCTTCTTTTCCGCCCGCGCTTGCCTCGGCACCTTGGTCGGCCACCACAGGTTCGTCTTGCGCACCGTTGCTTGGCTTTTCCTCCACCTCTGGTGTTTGTTCTCCTTCTACAACATCCGGACCCCCTGCATCAGGCTCTTGGTCGGTCTCCACAGGTTCGTCTTGCGCACCGCTGCTTGGCTTTTCCTCCACCTCTGGTGTTTGTTCTCCTTCTACAACCTCCGGACCCTCAACATCAGGCTCTTGGTCGGCCTTTTTCTCTTCTACCTGTTCCGGTTCTGCCGAAAGTTTGGTTACATTGTTGGTATCCTGTTCCATTAAAAAGTTGCTCCCTTCCCCCTCTGTTAACTACCACCTGGGCTATTTCCTACAGACAAATTTTCTGCATACCAAATATCCTTATAAAAAACAACCTTTATTTAGTGTGCACCCTAACATGACCAAGCATCGTCTCAACAACTTGGTCAATCCCTAAGAGGGTAGAATCGATTATGATTGCATCATGGGCAGGCTTCAGGGGGGCCAACGCTCGGCTGGAGTCGTCCCCATCCCTTTTCTTCATCGCCTCTCCAACCTCATCAAGACTGGTCGCTGCATGGTCTGGAGCAAGTTCCTTGTAGCGTCTAAGGGCCCGCGTTTCGAGGTCAGCATCCAGGTAAAATTTGATGTCCGCCTCTGGAAATACAACAGTCCCCATATCTCGTCCTTCAAAGACCGCACGGCCCCCTTTTCCCATTTCACGCTGAACGTTCAGCAGGTACTCCCTCACAACCGACCTTGCAGAGACCGCAGATGCAGCCATGCTGATCTCCGGGGTTCGTATGCGCTCTGTGATATCATCCCCATTAGCGTACAAGATCGGCCCCTTGGAACTGTTTTCGAATCTGAGTACAAGGTGCTTGCAGATCTCAGCCAGCCTGCTGTCATCATCGGGCGCGCATCCTTCTGACAGAGCAAATAGGGCCACGGCTCTGTATAAAGCACCAGTATCAACGTAGGTGTAGTCAAGCCGCTCGGCCAGCCTGCGACTTACCGTACTTTTGCCAGACCCAGAGGGCCCGTCTATGGTTATCAAAAGGCCCTTCATTCAGGTTATCAATTTTTTATTAATGCTAAAGTATAACCTATTAAATTCGAATATCGAATATCGGACTCTTTTCAAGGCGTGAGCCGCAAACAAATCCGTACTCTTTTCAAGGCGTGAGCCGCAATTTCAAATTTCAAATGTTCAAAACGTTATTCGTTTTTACTCGGTCTCATCTTTGTTCTGAATACGAGAGTACAATCCTCCAAATCATATTGTTTTGGATTTTCTATTTTTGTCATTTGAATTTGTTTCGAATTTCGTGCTTCGGATTTCGGATTTCAGATCACCTTTTTCAGGTTTGCACGTCCTTCTAATTAACCCAAAAATGAAAATTCTATACTATGTAATCACCTTCCTCAGGGCCTCAACAAAGCGGTGGTTTTCTTCGGGAAGCCCCACGTTGATCCGAATATAGTTTGGATAGCCGTATGCGGTCATGGGCCGGACAATTACACCACTGCGAAGCATCTTTTCAAAGACGCTCTTTGCGTCACGTTCGAGGTCTATGAGAAAAAAATTAGTCTGGGTGGGAAAGTATTGGAGTCCCAACTTTTCCACCTCCTGATACAAGAAATCGAGACCTTTATGAACAGTGTCAACTGTCTTTTTGAGAAAAGCCTCGTCATCCAAAGCAGCCAAGGCACCAACCTGTGCCAGGAGGTTGGTATTAAAGGGTTGCCTGACCCGATCCAGAAGCCCTGTTAGACTTTCTTTCATTACACCATACCCTATACGAAGGCCTGCCAGGCCATAAGCTTTCGAAAAGGTACGAAGAGTTACTACAGTCTTGTCACCGTCCAGATAATCAAGGCCCATCGGGCAGGTCGTGTCTCGCACG
>JAUWXJ010000203.1 GCA_030616425.1 Desulfobacterales bacterium
GTGAGAAAGATATCCAGATGGGATCATGCTTAGACGACTCAAACAGATTCATTTATGCGCTGAGCAAAGACATTGGGCGGTGGGGTCCTGCAGAATCTCCAGAAAAGGAACCTTCTGATTTTTTTATTAAATTTGTGGAGCCTTTATCAGATGAGAACCCACGACTGCTGAACCAGAGAGGTTTATTTACAATTCCAATATCTGGAGAAATTGACATAAAGAAAATAGTTAAACAATGTTATTCGGCAGATACAGGAAAAGAACTGAATCGCATTATCTTTGTCAGCATAAAGATCCCCCAGTCCGAACGAGAGAAAAGCCTACGGAATTTAAACAGTATGAATATTAACCATGCAACACTTTTCCCTGATTTGATTGGTGCTGCTGACTACTGTAATGTAAAGCTTGAAATCGAGAACTATTCATAGAAGTGAATAGTGAAGAGAGTTCCGCCAACAATTGCATTAAGACTGACCGGGAAAATTTGGCGCCTTTTTGGAGCAGAGTGCTGCACTCGTTTTTGGAACTTATTCATCATATTGCAGCTCATTTTTCCCGGCAGCTTATGCTGGCGTTAGGCAGTAAGACAACCTGCCTTGGGTAGTATTTGAAGCGAATAAAACAACATGCTGATCTGAAGGTGTTCATATCGAATCGGGAATCAACCTGCGGAGAATGCGGTGAAGATCTCGGTTTTAGCTCTTAGCTCGAGTCGGACCAATTTAACCAATTGAAATGACAGTGAAACATCCTGAAAATGCCCCTCATTTCCGTCTTACAACTAACCACCCAGTAACCACACTACCAGTAAAGCAGCCCGAAAAGTCTTGACGATCGTTCTCAGCCGAGGGCCCCCCTTTTTGTGTGGCGAAAGGGGACTCAAGTATGGTATCAGAACCCCGTGATGCCTACCGTTGACGAGATCAGGGAATTTGCCGCAAGGTGTTTTTCGAACGCCCGTGGCAGCCACGACTGGGACCACACCGAGCGGGTGTACAACCTGTGTATGCATATTGGCCGGGTTGAGGGGGCAGACCTGGAGGTATTGGAGATTGCCGCCTACCTTCATGATGTTGGCAGGTCCTATGAAGATGAATCAAAGGGGGCAGTTTGCCATGCAGAAAAGGGGGCGGAAATGGCTCGTGAGTTATTGTCAAAACACCCTATTTCGGATGAGCAAAAGGCCAATATCATCCACTGCATTCGATCTCATAGGTTCCGAGGAGACCACCAGCCAGAAAGCCTGGAGGCTAAGGTGCTCTTTGACTCTGACAAACTGGATGCCATTGGTGCCGTGGGCATCGCCAGGGCCTTCCTTTTTGCGGGGGAGGTTGGGGCGAAGCTCCACAATCCTTATATCGAGCCGGAGGATACAGAACCATACGGCGAGGAAGATACTGGATATCGTGAGTACAAGCTAAAACTTTCCAGGATAAAAGAGCGCATGCTTACAGGAGAAGGTCGACGCATGGCCGAAGAGCGGCATACATTCATGGAGATGTTTTTTCAAAGGCTTACTGAGGAATACGAAGGCACTAAATAGCAGGGGAGACCATTGGTACCCACAAGGCAACAATGTCTTGAGTTGATCCGGCAATACCAGATGTTGCCGCATATTGTGCGACACAGCGAGCTGGTGGCAGATGTGGCCCTCCTTATTGGGCAGAAGTTAAACAGTTCTGGCCAGCAGCTTGACATTGCCCTCGTGGAGGCAGGGGCCTTGCTCCATGATATAACAAAGACCGTGGCCATTAAGACCAAGGAAAACCATGCTGAAACCGGAGGTGAGCTACTTGCCTCTTTGGGCTATTCTAGGGTAGCTAATATCGCACGCCAGCATATCTGTCTCGATCCAGGGCCATCTGACCCGAATAGTGTAACTGAGGTAGAATTAGTTAACTATGCTGATAAAAGGGTTAAACACGAAGAGATAGTTGACATCGAGGAGCGCTTCCGGGATGTGCTAGACAGGTATGCCAAACAGTTACCAGGACTTGAGCGGCGCAGCAAGGAGGTCCAACTCGAAACCCGACTTCTGGAACAAAAGATATTTTCAAAGATAGATATCTCACCTGAGGAGATTGACGATATCCTTTCCAACACCTTTCAATCAAAGGTGTAGCCTTCCTAATCAGAGTTAGCAATCTTTTCGAGGGCAGCCATGATCAGATCATGCTCATCTGTGCCGTAGATCTCTGTGTCGAATTCAGAGTCGAGCCCCAGGTTGTCCCTGGCCACATTAGTCATGTTATGACCCAGGATCATGATATCCGTGTACGGGAGAACAGAGGATAAAACGTTTAAATCCGCTGATCCGGTCACTCTCCTTAGACCATCTGGATGATTTACCGAAAAGGCATTCCAGATGTCTCGTTTTATTTTGATAGCCGGGACATTCCTGAAGTGCTCGGATTCATAAAAAGATACTAATCCTTCCAGGCCTTGTGGTTTTCCGCCATAGTGTTCCCACAGGGCAAGGGGCAGGTCGGTTTTTTGGCCTGCCCAGAAACCGTCCTGGCGGCCCTTTTGTTCCTTGCCCATTATGCTGTGGTATTTCATCCCGAGCCTGACCAGGTCTCTCAGGTGCCTTCTAGACCGTTGTTGCAGTTCGTGGTCGTCCTTCAGAGAGGCTTCATCGTATCTAATCCTGAGCCGCATGCACACGGAGTCTATCCTTTCTTGCTGGCTCGGAGCCGTGCCTGGCCTTTCGGCAAGGGCCAACAGGCCTTTGAATTCAATATGCGGGCGTTTTTTCATAATTGCATTTGCCGTTTCCTTCTCGAAGGCGTCCCTCCAGAATGTTCGGTAGTTCACTGGCCCATTTCCATTAATGAACCCACGAAGGGCCCTGAAGATTTGAAAGTCTTCTATTGATTGAATGTGCTTGAATGACAAGCCTTCCGAGAGTGTTCTGATGATCTTCAGCCCTTCCAAGGCCTGTGTGCCTCCCATCTGAAGGGCTTCGCGATGAAAGCTGTCTTCAGGACAGATGAGCTTTCCGTTCCTGACCAGGGCCATGATTTTCTCGTACAGGGCTTTTGAGTTTGTTGTCGTCGGTTCCGCAAACTGTTGTCCCAGGGCGTACCTGATGATATTTTCAATGACAGGGGTGTCTATGTAGATGACTTGTACAGGAGAGCGTTTTCCCTGAACCATTGAAAGCTTCTGGCTCAACGCTTTTCTTTCCCGGCCTTGGGGAAGGGAGTAGGCCTTTTGCTCAACACTTGCTTCCAGCTGGTCAAAGATCTCATCAGCATATGCACGGGCATCTTTGTCGAGGCGCCCATAATGCGTAACCATGTATTCATGAAATTTCTGCCACACATGAACGGGCATCTCGCCTTGCTCATAGGTGACGCCAGAAGACAGCTTGTCCAAATATTCGCTAATATGTTTTTTTGTAATCATGGGTAGTGAAAGGGGATTTACCCTAACGTTGCAAAAGTCGAGGATGCTGCAGATGCAAGACGTCAAGGGTGAGGCTGTAGTAATTTACGCCGAACCCTTGACAACGCAGCAGATGCGGTATCATCGACTTTCCCGAAGGGTGAACAACTCGGCAAATATCATATCGTTGCTGGACTTCACCATGTGTGCGTTTGTCAGAGGCGCTCGATAAACCCATGAAACCCCTTACCGCCTTGGCTTTATCACATTCTTGCCGCGTTGTTTATGC
>JAUWXJ010000010.1 GCA_030616425.1 Desulfobacterales bacterium
TTAGAACGTCGTGAGACAGTTCGGTCCCTATCTTTCGCGGGCGTAGGATATTTGAGAGGAGCTGTCCCTAGTACGAGAGGACCGGGATGGACGAACCTCTGGTGGTCCAGTTGTCGCGCCAGCGGCATAGCTGGGTAGCCACGTTCGGTAAGGATAACCGCTGAAAGCATCTAAGCGGGAAGCCCACCTCAAGACTAGATATCCCTTTGGCATGGAAACATGCCGAACTGAAGACCCCTTGAAGACTACAAGGTTGATAGGCCAGGTGTGCAAGTCCAGTAATGGATTTAGCTAACTGGTACTAATAGGTCGTGCGGCTTGACCACAACAAACAATTGAACCACATATATAAGTAACAAGGATTTTTCGGCGGCAATAGCGGAGAGGAAACACCCGTTCCCATCCCGAACACGGAAGTTAAGCTCTTCAGCGCCCATGGTACTGCCCTGGCGACGGGGTGGGAGAGTAGGTCGCTGCCGGGATACTTTTATGAGGCCCTGATCAAGAGTACTTGGTCAGGGCCTTTTTTTTGAAAGGCCACCACATCTTTGCACTTTTGGCATTACAACTTTATGCGGATTCATAGCACGTTAAGGGTTACACCTGCTATGGAGGCGAGAATTACAGATCGTGGGGATGTGGTGAATTGTTAAACCAGAACTAATCTAATAATCTTGGGTTCTCTTGTAGGTAAGAATAGGCCCAACGCTCAATATTGTAACATCTTGTCCAGGGCCACTTTGGTTCTTCATAGATCAAATAGATTACGTTATCTCGTTCTAGAGCTTTTAATGCTCCATCAAAACGATATTGATCCCAACACCCGTTAATCTTTTTTTTAGAAATAAAACTTTTAAGAACCTTTTTCTCTTCAGGTGTTAACTGTTCTAGGCGCTCTATCTTCTTTTCATATTCAAAATGTACAGCCAGATAATAGGTCAACTGGACGGTTCCTGAAATTAAAAATATAACGATAATTGCACTGAAAAATCTTTCACGCAACTGTATAGTCTTATCAAAAAACGGCTTAACCTTAGTTGGAAGAAGAAAGGGAAAAACAAGAATTAGGAAAGTAACTATTGAAAGTGCCATACTAAAATACCGAGGTTTTTCCAAAATAAGTTTTAAGAATTCAAACCAACCCAAATTCCACATCGATAGTCTCCTTAAGTGGTTCCGACAGTTCCACCTATTATTTGAATTTCATTGATTTTACAACAAAATTCAAATTAGGACACTACCCACATCCGCAAATCCTTGACAAAACAACACTTTGCTGATACGGCACTCTGTGATTCCACCATGATCCAATAACCCGAATTAAAGAGGGTGCCATGCAGTGAGTTTCAAGACCCCGTTTCTCAAAAAGAGAGCGGGTTTTTTTGTTTTTTTCTGCAAAAACGCGAGGCAAATATACATCAATATTGATGTTGACTAATTATGGAATTCAGTGTAGAGTTTTATGAAACCAGTTCGGGGAGATGCCCGGTGCGAGAGTTTTTAGACGAGCTTAAAAAATCTAATCCAGAAGACTTTGCCGCCGTCATGGCGGGTCTCGCGAAATTGCGAAACAGGCACTATCACAGGCCGCCTCTGTCAAAGCCTATTGGAGATGATCTTTTAGAGCTGCGCCATGTGGGGAAACTCAATACAAGGGTGCTATACTTTTTTGTGAAAGGACGAAGGATCATTACTGTACATGGAATCCGAAGTAAAGCCACAAAGATTGCTGCGCGAGATCGCAAAGTTGCTTTGGATAGAAAACGTGATTGGCTGGCGAGGAATCCGATATGAAACGACTGACCAATTTTGATACATACCTTGAAGACCAGTTGAAAGATAAGGATTTCGCGGCGCGCTTCAAAAAGGCTGGCGAGGCTTGGGATGTGGCCCTGCAAATAGCTGCTTTACGCAAAGAGTCCGGATTATCTCAGAAAGAACTGGCCAGACGCGTGGGAACATCCCAACAGCAAATCAGCCGCCTTGAATCACCATCTTATGAAGGCCATTCCTTGAGTATGCTACGCAGAGTCGCAGAGGTTCTTGGGGCAACCCTTCATGTGGAAATTCAACGCAAAAAGCATCCGAAACAAGTCCGCCTCCAGCAGATTGCTGAACACAAGGCCAAATACGGGGGGAAAGATTGAATTTTGCATTGGACAGGATCTACGGGATAGACAGGATAAGAAAAGAAAATTCTGATGGTGGCTTGGTCCGACCCTAAAAATCCAAAAATAACCTGTCAAGAAAGGGGGAAACAAAAATGCCAAGCTTAAAAACTTACGACATCTTTATTAGCCATTCTTGGGCTTATGGTGATGCCTACGAGAAGTTGAGTAAGATGCTCGATGCAGCATCAAATTTCTCTTACAGAAACTATTCTGTACCAAAAGACGACCCTGTCCATGACGCAGATAGTGATACCGAACTATACAAGGCTATAAAAAAACAAATTTCGCCTTCTAACATCGTGATAATCATGGCTGGAAAATACGCAACCTATAGCAAATGGATCGAGAAAGAAATCAAGATTGCTAAGGCAGAGTTTCAGAATCCGAAACCGATACTAGCTGTGGCTCCTTGGGGTAATCAACAAGTTTCCTCTGTAGTTTCGGAAGCTGCTGATGAAATAGCTGGTTGGAACACCAATTCAATTGTTGGCGCGATTAGAAAGTTAGCATTGTAGGTAAATATTATGGGTCTACGTGAAAAGCTTTTTAATTCTTCCGAAGAGGAATACGGAGAGCATTATAAATCTCACTATCTTGAAATATATAACACCTATTTGGAAATGGCGGACAGAATAAGCTCTCGGCGTCAATCAACTAACTCATTTTTTCTTGCTATTAACACAGCTATTGTTGGATTCATAGGCTATGTACAGCTCGGAGCTGAAAAGTCGCCACATTTTTTTTACTTAGTCAGCATTGCGGGAATGATACTTTGTTATATGTGGTATCGATTAATCAAATCATACAAAGATATCAATTCCGGGAAATTTAAAGTTATTCATGAAATTGAACGAAATTTGCCAATGTCTCCATACGACGCCGAATGGGAGATTCTTGGTCGCGGGAAGGATTCCAAATTATATTTACCTTTTACAAATGTTGAAATGCGAGTTCCTTGGGTGTTTTTCGGCGTGCATTTATTCGTCTTCGTTAGTTCTATTCCTTGGGGAAAACTGTTTCAACCACTTTAACTACTGGCTACATGTTTAAGACTTGGCTGAACAGAATTAAGTGGTGAAGTGGAAATTTGGGGGGCGTCCCCAAGCTTACAAAAGTTTAACTTAGGGAACACCGTCGCGGAATTTGTGGGGTTCTGCTGGCTGGCTGACATCGAGAAGAAAAGATTAAAGTAAGTATTGTGACCAAAATTCGTGAGGATCCTAACAAACAATGAATGACGAGAAATTTGAAAAGTATCTTGAAGGCCGATATTCTAATCAAGTAAACTGGTATGATCGTAAATCGGCACGCAACAAGAAGTTTTACTGCATTTTTCAATGGAGTGTAATCGTTCTGTCTGCTACCTTGCCAGTTCTGGTAGTCTCGCTCAGCAATGATTATAAGTGGATAAGCGCAATATTAGCGGTTATACTCGCCATTGGTACGGCTGGACTAAAAACATTCAAGTTCCAAGAGAACTGGATCAATTATCGAACAAGGGCTGAAACGCTAAAGAAGGAAAAGTACTTTTACGACGCAGGTATTGACGATTACTCAGATCCATCTGGCGCAAATGCTTTGTTTGTAGAGCGCGTCGAAGTGTTAATCTCACGCGAACATTCCCTATGGATAACCGTTCATCAGCCAAAGGACAAGAAAGAAAGTGAACAGAGCCGTGGGGTTTTATAGGTGCGATTAGCCATATGCCTAACCTGTCACTCCACGTGACGCCGAAAACATCCACGTTTTACCGCGAACATCGGCGCTGGACAGGTGAGCCTCTATCGTTATAGAAAAAGTTGGGTCAGTCTACATCCTTGACATACTTGTGGACAAGAAATGGCAAATGGTAATAATATTGATAAACGCGAGATCTAATTTATTTTAGAGGGTGTGGACGTGACCCTTTGGAGTTCTTGAGGGCAGTTTTTTTTGCATGACACATCGACTCTGAGTAAGTTGTGTCAATACTCAACAACACGCATTAGAACGGTACCCAAACATGACGTTTGCCGATGCCTCTGTTATGCCTCCCAACCCCCCTTGGCAGGAACTCAACCCTTCTGCAGATGCGGGTGGCTATATCTCGTTTTATATCAGTGATGACTTAAGTCGCCTTCCTATGAGGGCGGTGACAAAACCGGGCGACACCAAAGCTGATCCTAATCTGGAAACATTCACCTATGGCCTATTCTCCTTCTGCGGAGGCCAACTGCGTTCTGGGGTCGTGACGAGAAGATATCCTCACTTGTTTTTCGCCACTTCGTGGAAAAGACAACGAGTGCTCACTGGCTATTACCATATTTATTGGTACGCACGCGTGGTTTCGGATAAAAGACCCGACTTCTGCCTCGCTGCCGATAACGTGCGATTTGTTGCTGAGCCCGTTCCTCTCACGGAGGTCGATCGAATTTGCGGGATCAATGTTGATAGGCCGTTTCGCAATATGCTCCTTCTTTCAGAAGCAGAGTGCAAAAGAATAGCGCGCCTGATCAATGATCGTCCTGATGCCACCGCAGCTTACAAAGAAGAAATTGATCGCTTGGAAAGATTTAATCTGAAACATGGTGGATACCGCTATTTTAGGCGTAAACAGAAGGACAAATTCTCGTGGGATCTTGCGAAGAGCCGTTTAAAAGCAGTTTAGCTAATTACTTTACAAACTGCCGCCCGTAATTTGTGGCCATCGGACTTATAGAAGTGACTGAATTTGTTTGAAAGCATAGAGAATTAAGTTTCGCAAGGACGATGCTCTCATTGTGGGGATCTCGGAACCTTAGGCCTACGACGGAAGGAGAACGTAGGAAAGGGGTAAATTATGACTAGAAGGATTTTTATATCCTATCAGCACGAGGATAGGATGAAGGCAAAAGGTTTTAACTTGCTGCGCTGGAGTAAGGGCGTAGATGTTGAGTTTGTGGGTAGACACTTTCTTGATCCTGTAGATAGTACCAACGAAAAGTACATCCGTTCTAAGGTGACGGAACAGCTCAAAGGTACTTCCGTAACAGTGGTGTTAGTCGGGAATAAGACCCATGGGAGTGATTGGGTAAGGTGGGAGATTGAAAAGAGTCTGGAAAAAAGCAGTCCAAACGGAATCTTGGCTATACGCCTCGACGACGATGCCCCGTTGCCAGACGGTTCTCCCGTTGGTGACGCGTTGAAGGATGCTGGTTCAGAGATTATCGGCTGGAAACCGCATGACTTTGGTGACGCAATCGACCGAGCCTTCAAAGCTGCCGGGCGCATCCCAAAGATCAAAAGTGCCAGAAGCACCGGTAAATCTTGCCAACGCTGACGGGGCTTCTACGCTTCGAGAGCGATGCTTCATCTTGCAGAGCAACGATTCAGTTTTGCCCTAACTCACCTTAGTCCTTTGTACCTCAGTAGTTCTTACAAAGCTATGTCCCACGAAGTCAGCACGTCGATGAAGTATCCCGGAAATTGTCGTATCTTCCACTTATGATAGGAGTTCTTTTTAGGTTCACACATTCTATTGAGGAACGGAACAATCTCGTCATTCCATATGCTTGACTCTCTTTTCGACAATGGCCTGCTCTTTATGGAGGGTATACGGGCGGGAAACCTGCATCCAAGCAGTTCAGGCTCTAAGCCGAGGAATCCTGTACGGCGCAATACACGCCCTAACTCCATCATTGTTCTTTGACCAAAACCGACAATAACGTCAGGGCGGAGTACTTGAATTTCGTGCTCCACATATTGTGATCCACATGCTCGCCACCAGACATTAGGAATGCTTGAACTCGATGCGTCCCTGGCTGTGCTGAACTTTACGAAATTCGTAACTGCCACAACATCTTCGATGGTGTTCGGGAGGCAACCACCTCGAGTCCGAGTCCAACGACAAATCGCTAAAAGCGCTGCCAGCGGAATGAATCCCTCTGCATATGGCCTGATCGGAATTGGTTGACCCTGGCGTACGGTGAGATTCAACCGATCATGAGCTTGGTCCAGGTCCGTGGCCCAGCGTCTGACCCAATCTTCTGTCCACGGAACATGTGGCGATAAATTCTGGTTAATGGCGTAGCAAAGTACTCTCGGTCTATATTCGAAATAGTCTGATCCTACATAAGGAATATACGCTGGCAGATAGACCTTGCGTCCATTAAGTCTAGCGTGAACGGATGACCTAAATTTTGGTATGAAGGGTCGTTGTTGAACGTTCGTCAGTAGCTTCTGGTGTGCAGAATACCACTCTGAACTCAGCATTTCTCGTCTTCCGTGGAATCAGCGTTGTCGTTGTTGGTGTGAAGAGGTTGTAGACTCTAACTATGTTTGATTAGAGGACACACTTGTCGCTCTGCCTCGGACATCGTGCCGCACGCATTCACCGTACATCCGAACTGGCATTTTGGCTCTCTATCGCATTCCGCACACTTTGATAGAAGTCCCTCGTGCATCATCCGAATGAGTTTAATCATCTCAGACTTAAACCAAATCTCTTCCAACCGGAATCCGTTTTTTCGTAGGTTCCCAAGGGTCAACTCCTTGACACCACTTGCTGCCGTACATGGAAAAACATTTCCCTTGGAGTCGATGTGAACACGGTTTAGCCCCGACATACACTTTTCATGACCAGCAAGCACAGCTAGTTGCGACATACTTAACCGCGTGCAGTTTCCCGCCTCCATATGAATGCCAAGGCGACTTCCCGCCGCCAAAAGATCCTCTTCAAACTGACGGACCTCATCATCAAGCGGTGCGGTTTCCCCGAATATTAGTCTAGCTCGTCCAGAGGGTGCCAATGCCATGGCTCGAATTCGTTTGACCCCAATGTCACGTAGCTTTTCCGTTAGCTCCTTAAATCCCTTACACGTTCCATGGGTAGGAATGAAGTAGCAAGTAAGTGGTAGCCCTGCTTCAGCAATCATGGCCGCGCCTCGAAAGGCTCTTTCGAAAGACATCTTCGTCCTTGTCATGTAATCATGGGTTGGGGCGTCACCTCCCAAGAATGTGACGCTAACCGACTCAAACAGCGTCAGTACGCCTCCAGATCGACACATCTCTTCGGTTACGAGTGTACCGTTTGTATGAGTATGAAGAGGGATGCGTAAATCGTCAACGCAAAACTTTGCAATTGACTCAAGCTTGGCAACGTCAAAAAGCGGCTCACCACCCGTCAACCCTATCTTTCGCAGCCCCATCGACTTGGCTCGACTGAGGATTCCCTTTATCTCATCGGCAGTCAACTCATTAACAGATTTCCGCCTGACCGCCTGCGCCGAACAGTGGCGGCATGCTAAGTTGCAGCGATGGTTAACTTCGATATCTATGTGTTCCAAAACATACCCGGGCACGATTTTACCTCAGCAGTTATAGTCAAATAACCCAAGGGCTATCTCTATTCCGCTATTTCTTGAGCTGTTTCATGGTTTCCTTTACTTTTTCAATTTCCTTCCGTAGTTTTTCAGTTTTATTGTCGAGTCTAGTGTCTACATCCTCAAGCTTTTTCTTGAACTTGGAAATTCCCTTCAACGAGAAAAGATATAAACCCGTAGGAAAGAGAACCACGCAAATTACAATACTCACAACGACTAGAGCTAGGGGGATATCAATGTGTTGGACAAACGTAAGCTGGAAATAACCTGCCAGCAGTCCCACTATTGCAACAATCAAAGCAAGAAACCCTAGAATGGAAATGGTTAATTGTAGCATTCTTGGTATTACATTTCTCCCAATTTCTTTGGCGATGGTTACCTCCACTACTTTATCGACCTGCTCCTCCACCAGCTTTGGGATATCCTCCACCAGCTTTGGGATATTGGCAATAAGATCGAAGGGTTTACCATGCTCAAGAGCTACGTCAAAAAGCAAATCTGATGTAACTTTGGTTTCTCTTATCTTTTCGGGGTCTAGAGGCTCCCCCATAGCTGGGCCCTCAATCAACTTCTCAAGGTCTTCCATGCCCAATGCTTCCATACCAATACACTTGCGCCCAGTATCTTTATCTATGTATTCAAGCCAACTTTTCCTGGCCTTTTCGACAGTCTCCTGCCACGGCTCGCTACGATCGATTTCCCGAAGCTTGTCATAATCGGGCTTCTTCAGTCCTTTGACCACCAACGAATTATCTTCAACCCAACACACATTGGTTAAATCGCGATCTTCGAGTTTTTCTTGCAGCTTAGCACGAACAGGTATATTTGGAATTGGTATCTGGACGGGTTTCAGGTCCTTTGCTTGCCATAGATATACTTCTGGATCACTAGCTAGTTCATAGAGCACCAGCGTGCCAAAAGCTTTGCCTTCTTTGAATTCGATTGTTCTGGGCGAAAAATTTGTCATAGCTACGCCAAGCTTGCCATACCACGTCGGATCAATCTTCACCATACTCTGAAAAATTCCAGCTTTCACCATGTTGAAGCGAGGCCAAACTGTCGCTGCATAACATGGTGGCAGGGCTATGAATTCTTTCGTCAAGACAATTACCGTCTCCCCCGGGGCTACATCATAAGGAAGCCGCCTTCGTATCCGATTAGTCTTTCTAACAGAGAAGATTTCGTTCCCAATTGAAAGATCATAGGAAAATGGGGTGAGTTGTAGTTCATCAAAAGGTTCGATGATGAATTCACGGTCAATCTCTTTCCAATTCCTCTCATAAAATGCATTTCTTAGTTTTTCATAATCTTTTTTCGACTTCTCCTTCCTAACCACACGTTTTGTGAAATCCCTACTGCTTAACATCCCACCGCCACGCTTCTCAAGCTTTCCCACTGTCGCCTTCAAGCTGCGGAGTTCTTCCTCCAACTGTTTGTAAGTTTTATTATCACTCATGGCCTCATTCCTTTGTTGCGACTATCCGCGAAAAGAGGAAGCTGGTTTTGGGGCTTTCGCAGAACCACAACATTCCTTTTCTGCCCGGGTGGGTCGATCCTGATGTAGCCCTTTTTCATGAGGGCCTCCAGGATTTGATTGACCCCGTTAGTGCTTTTTTGCCCCATTATCTGTTTAAGTTCCCGTCGCGTGGGTGGCTTTTGGTTTGCGTCAATGTGAGCAATTATGGCAAGGAGGCACTGTTCTTGTATACTAGTAAGCTCGGTCATAACTTCGTTCGATCTCTTTGGACATATGATTGTGTTTGATCATATGTCCATCCTGGTTCGTTTGTCAAGAATTTTCCGACAGTTCCCACAATATATTGTAGTCTGACTAATTAGGGCGTCCATATCTTGGGGATGAAGAGGGGGCTGGGGGGCTGGGGTCGGACCACGTCAAGTAACAGACATCACAACACAAAACGTCAGATTCCGTGCCAAATAAGCCTTAAAACAGCCTTTTTGGGGTCAAAATCGTCCTTTGGGGGAAGCTTGGGGACGCCCTTTACATTTACAGTTTTCGAATGATGGTTATTGTGCTACGGACTGATGATGCCGGGGGACCTTGGCGACGCCCTTTAGTTTTACAGTTTCTAAGTCCTTCGATTCGCAAATACGATAACGTGTTTTTGTCGAATCAGTCCAAAGCAATTGCTCACTCAGGACTAAGTAATCCTTTTAGAGCCGGTTCATGATGACAGGGGAAAATCGGGGTCAAACCTAAAAATAAAAGTTTGCAAAGACTCTCTATTTGAGGTTTAAGTAGGATCTAAAATATTCGACATTCCTTGGTCCTACACCTTTCACACGCCGCAGATCCTTCCATGTCTTGAACGAACCATGGGTTTCTCTAAATTCAACAATGCGCATGGCCGTGCCCCGGCTGATCCCGGGAATCATGGCAAGGTCGTTGACACAGGCCTCATTCAGCTCGATAGAAATTCCTAAGACTAGCTTTTTTCTGGAATTCATGTGGGTGACTACCGGTTGTCTGTTTGATCCCTGAACCTCAACCCGCATGCCCGTGTCAAGTGTATCGTCTATAGTGTGAAGCCTCCCCGCCCTGAAGGGCGGGGCTTCCCGGTAAGGAAGATAAATGTTTTTGTATAGCTCCCCTTGACCCCGCCCTGAAGGACGGGGCTTGCGGGGAGCGAGCCGGTCAAATGAAAAACCATGGTTGTCGATCAGATCGCCAGCGCGTTGGATGGCTTGATATAATGTTGGAGGCTTATCAAAGATGTAAATGCCAGGGTTTTTTACGGCTTCTGCGACTTCGATAATCCATTGACGGCGAGGTTGGGTTGTCAGGTCTTTCTGAGTTGCTTTGAATCCGGACCAAAATGGATGAAATGGTCTGAACAGGCCGATAAAGAAAATAGCAAGCCCCAGCATAAGTGCAATGACTGTGTGGTCCTTACTGAAAGCTCTTATCCGCATTTGGTTAAAAAGTTGAGAACGACTCAACTCTAAACGAAGCGATTATGAAGAATCTAATCCAAATACGTGGTGAAGAATCCTGACTGCTAATTCCGTATATTTTTCTTCAATAACACACGAGATCTTTATTTCCGAGGTACTGATCATCATAATATTAATATTTTCTTTCGCAAGGGTCGTGAACATCTTGGCAGCCACACCAGAATGACTTCGCATTCCGAGGCCAATCACCGACACCTTGGCAATCTGTTCGTCCCCTAATACCTGTTCAGTTCCAATTGATTCGGCTACCTCTTTCTGAATGGCCATGGCCTTTTGATAGTCGCTTTTCGGCACCGTAAATGTGAGGTCGGTCAGCCCACCTTTCCGCGTATTTTGGATAATCATGTCCACAACAATTCCGGCATCTGCAATAGGCGTGAATATCCTCGAAGCAATACCAGGCTGGTCTGGGACCTTTGTCAAGGTGATACGTGCTTCATTTTTGTTGTAGGTAACACCCGACACCACTAGTCGTTCCATGTCTTTTTCTTCTTCCACAACCATGGTCCCTTCCTCCTCTTTAAAAGACGACCTAACATGCACTCGTACATTAAACTTTTTAGCAAATTCTACAGCACGAATCTGTAACACCTTGGCACCCAGACTCGCCATCTCCAGCATCTCGTCGTAGGATATTTTTTCAAGCTTTTTTGCTTTTTTACACAGGTTCGGATCCGTAGTGTACACCCCGTCGACATCACTATAAATCTCGCACACGTCGGCCTTGAGTGCGGCTGCCAGAGCCACAGCAGATGCATCAGAACCGCCCTTTCCTAGGGTAGTAATATTCCCTTGTTGGTCGCGGCCCTGGAAACCGGCGACGGCCACGATTTTTCTCTGGCCAAGGAGTTCCTTGATACGATCGGCGCGTATTTCTACAATGCGAGCCCGTCCAAAAGCCTTGTTGGTTACAATCTCAGCCTGATAGCCCAAAAGAGATATAGCTGGACAGCCCATCGATTCTAACATAATGCACAACAACGACACCGTGGTTTGTTCACCTGTGGCCAGCAGGACATCAAGTTCTCGCTTGCTGGGATCATCCGCTATTTCACCGGCCAATTCCATGAGACGATTTGTTTCCCCGGCCATCGCAGAAAGCACAACTACCACGTCATTTCCGGCGTTATACACTCTGATGGCCCGTTTGGCGACGTTTCGGATTCGATCCAGGTTTGCGATCGAAGTTCCACCATATTTCTGAACGATCAGCGCCATGTGTTTCTCCTTAAGGACCAAACTCAAGCAAACACTTTTCTATCAAATCGACAGCGCTTTGTCCACATCCAGTCAAGTGGAGGTTTCGAGTCCGGTCATCCACAATAGAAATCGAGATAAAAAGTCGTTCTTTGGGCAGGGCTTCAATCATCTTTTCTGCCCATTCAATAACTGTGGCGTGATCAGATTCCATGATCTCATCCAATCCAATCTCATCCAGTTCGACCGCGTTGTCAATGCGATAAAGATCTACGTGAAATAGGCGAAGCCGCCCAGGATATTCATTTACGAGGGTATAACTTGGACTTGTGACATAAAGGTCATCAGGAACGCCTAAACCTCCGGCAATCCCCTGGGTAAGACAAGTCTTACCGCTCCCCAGTTCGCCGCTCAAGGCAATCACCGACCCATTGGACAAATATCTGCCAAGAAACTCCCCTATACGGACCGTTTCTTCAGGAGAATGGGAAGTTATATTGTATTCCTTGCTTTTCATCAAAGGGTTCTGATGAATCCGTTCAGGTAGGAAGGACGACCCGGAGGGGATTTCTGTAATTCCTTGATTTGCACAGGAAGAATCTCTATTACGTCAGAGGCGAGAAATCCTACCGGGCCTCTGGTTTGGGCAAGGAAATCGGCCGCACAGCCGTGTAGATAGACACCCGCATTTACGGCTTCACTAATAGGCAGACCCTGGACGATCAGACCTGCGATTATCCCGGTCAGTACGTCTCCCATCCCAGCGGAAGCCATGCCGGGATTTCCTGTAGGATTAATCAAGACCGTTCCGTCAGGATGAGCAATAACCGTTCTCGCTCCTTTCAGGACCAAATAGACCTTGTGGGTTGCAGCAAAATTACGGGCTTTACGGATCCTTTCTTGCTGGACCCGTGAAGCGGTCGTTCCTATGAGGCTCGCCATCTCACCCGGATGGGGCGTCATTACAATAGGGGACTTGTGGCCTTTCAAACACCCCAGGTCTCCAACAAGATTGTTGAGGCCGTCTGCATCAATAACCACAGGGACAGGGGATGATCGAATGAGCCTTCTAACAAGATTTCGTGTCGACTTGGCAGTGCCCAAGCCCGGTCCAATCGCCAAACCTTTTTTGTCTTTCAAAAGGGTTACAATCTTGTCATATGCGGATAATCCTAAAGTTTGGCTTGCATTTTCAGGGAGGAGCTCTGTCATCACCTCGGTTAGCTGCGATTCCATGGCCATGTTGAGGCTCTTAGGAACTCCAAGGGTTACCAATCCCGCACCCACCCGCATCGCCGCACGACTTGTCATAACCGCTGCACCGGTCTTGCCTGGTGATCCCCCTATAACCAAGAGATGCCCGGTAGTCCCCTTGTGACTTTGAACTTCCCTTGATTTAAAACAAGTCATTACCATTTCTCTGGTAATGAGATGCTGTTTTGGGTCAACCTTATTAACAACACCAGGCGGAATTCCAATATCGACAACCTCCAGTGTGCCGACAAACTCCATCCCCGGTAACACAACCTGACCGATCTTTGGTAATCCAAAGGTCACAGTCACCTTTGCCTTGATGCAGCAACCACGTGGTTTACCTGTGTCTGAATCAAGACCGGAGGGAATATCTACGGCAATGATTGGTTTCTGCAGCGTATTCAAAAACTCAATAATCCCTTTAAAGTGTCCCCGGACGTCAGACTTAAGACCTGTGCCGAGCATAGCGTCTACCCAAAGGTCACTCTGTCTCATCCGCTCCCGAAGGGATTCAAAAGCAGCCATGTTCGGGATCTCATGAATCAAGACCCCCATTTGCTCAAGTAGTTTCAGGTTCGCAGCCGCGTCGCCTCGAACTTGCTGCTTTTTGGACAGAAGATATACAGCTACCTCAGTACGGTTGCCGGCCAAGTATCGCGCGATCACAAAACCGTCCCCACCGTTGTTACCCCGTCCTGCGGCAATACCCACTTTCATCTGGCCTGCATGCGGAAAGTGACGAAATAGGGCGTCTACTGTACCTCGTCCCGCACTTTCCATGAGAACGATCCCAGGAATTCCAAAGGATTCAATGGCTATACTGTCCATGTCTTTCATTTGTTGAGCTGTAACAAGATACATTCACGCCTCCAGAACAACCACGGCAACAGCGTACAGGCCATCGTCCGAAAGGCTCAAAAAGCTATTTTTGACACCGCAGCTCTCGCATAGCTCTTTGGCCCTTTTGTATAGGTTGAGGCGGGGAGGGCCGCCGGGACCACGCACAACTTCAATGTGTTGCAAGCTGAGCCCTTTGCGGAAGCCTAATCCTAAGGCCTTTGAAAACGCCTCTTTGGCTGCAAAGCGAAGGGCAAACAGTGATGCGGAACGGACCCTATGGTGGCAGTATTCGATTTCGGGTTGTGTGAAGATACGTTTGAGAAATCGATCCCCCCAACGCTCTAAAGCCCTCTCCATGCGCGACACCTCAACTATATCGATACCTACACCGTAGATCATAATGGTTATTGATGACTAGTCATTGGTTTACTTATTACTTACACGACTCAGCATACGATCATAGCTCTTTTATTAAAGCAATCATATCTCTTACTGCTCGATCGAGGCCAACCAGGACCGCACGGGCTATGATGCTGTGGCCAATGCTAAACTCATCGATTTCAGAAAGTCCCTTAAAGGCCTTGATAGACTGATATCCCAAGCCATGGCCGGCGTTGATTCCGAGTTTCAATTTATGAGCAAGCTTTGCGCTGTTTGCAATTCTTTCAAAGGTCTCAGAACGTTCTTTCGGCGTTTTCGCTTCACAAAAAATTCCTGTATGAATCTCTACACAATCGGCATTTATCCGATGAGCAAGCTTGATCTGATCCGGGTCGGGATCAACAAAGATGCTCACAGGTATTCCACCTTCTTGAAGGGCTTGGACGGCATCGGACACCATGTCTTCGTGAAGACGTAGGTCAAGGCCACCTTCGGTGGTCAACTCCTCATGTTTTTCTGGTACTAAAGTTACTAGGTCGGGTTTGATTTCTATGGCAATGCCGATCATTTCAGAAGTTGCAGCCATTTCTAAAATCAACTTGGTTTTAATCGTTTCCCGTAAAAGTCGCACATCCCGGTCGTGGATATGTCGCCGATCTTCTCTAAGATGAACAACCACCCCATCGGCACCGGCGAGTTCCACTATTGCCCCAGCCGTGACCGGGTCAGGTATATCAATTTTTCTTGCTTCCCTAACCGTTGCCACGTGATCTACGTTAACTGCTAAGCCTGCCATTGCAGCACACCCCCCGGCGTTGTCGGTTGTCCGTTGTTATTAAACTTTGCGTTCCAGACAAGGAACGTTTTCTAACTGTGTTATAACAATTTCAGGAGTTGTTTCTCTTTGACCCGCATAGCTTTGGCCTGTTCCGGCGTTTTTTCGTGATCAAATCCAAACAGGTGCAGGGTGCCGTGAATCAAGAGTTGGTCGAATCGTAACTCAATAGATATGCCGGCATCTTTTGCTTCACGGGCTGCTGTCTCTACTGATATAATCACATCTCCCAACAGGTTGGGGTTGACTTCCCCAAAAGGCCCTTCCCGCATCGAAAATGCAATTACATTTGTCGGCCCGGGCCGATCTAAGAATTTCTCGTTGAGTTTAGCTATTTCAGGATCATCCACAATTACGATAGACAACTCTCCGTCAGGACAATCCAAGGCGTTTAATATTGTTTTCGCCTTCCTCTTTATCTCTTCGTGAGCGATCCTGTGACGATTTTGTTTGTCTTCTATTAGAATTTCCATTGATTTTGGGGGCCCCTTCGGGATACTCTATTCGGTGATGGTGGATGCCGTGCAGGATCTTGTTAAAACTCTTTGCGATTTCATGAAGGTCTTTTAAAGTAAGCTCACACTCATCCAGCTGACCATCTATAAATATCTTGTTGATAATCTTTTGAAGTAGTCCCATGATCCGCGATGACGTGGGGTTTTCAAGAGACCTGGACGCAGCTTCTACTGCGTCTGCCAACAGCACTAGTCCCGCCTCTTTGGTCTGGGGTTTGGGGCCTGGGTACCTGAAATGTTCCATATTGACGGCATCCTCGCCTTTTTGCTGTTTGGCCTTTTCCCAAAAATAAGTAATTAGGCCGGTACCATGATGTTGTTGAATGATGTCGATAATTGTTTTCCCAAGCCTGTGGTTCCCGGCTATATCTACACCATCTTTCACATGAGCAATCAGGACCAGGCTCGACATGGATGGCGCAAGTTTATCGTGTCTGTTTTCGCGTCCTATTTGGTTCTCGATGAAATAAAGGGGTTTCTTGATCTTGCCAATGTCGTGGTAATAGCCACTCACTTTGGCCAATAGGGGATTGGCTCCAATGGCGTCAGCCGCAGCCTCTACAAGACTTCCCACAACTACAGAGTGATGATAGGTGCCTGGAGCTTCAAGCATGAGTCTTCGTAGGATAGGGCGGTCAAGATTGGCCAACTCCAAAAGCTTTATATCTGTAGCATAACCAAAGATCATCTCTATCACAGGCGCAAATCCGGTGGCCAAGATTCCGCAAGTAATGCCTCCTGCAAGACCAAATATCCAGTCTGCCACAAGCTTCAATTCTAGTCCAGACCCCTTGAACGTATGGAGTGCTGTTACAACCAGAATGTTGACAAGGCCCACCTTTAATCCAGCCTTGATCAAGATACCACGTTCCTTGCAACTGCGTACCCAGTAAGCGCCCAGTGTGCCACTTAACAGGAAAAACAGAAACATATCGAATCGGTTTTCGAACAGAAACGCTACAACAAACGCCATCATCAAGCAGAAAGAGAGCGCAACCTGCAGCCCCATGAACAGACACACGGCCATGGGACCCGTGGCAACAGGTATGGCATAGAAGAGTGAAGAGGCCTCGATCGAGTAAGGAATATTTCTTGCCATCCCATCTGCCAAAGAAACCGACACTCTACTCAGGAAAAATAGAACGATCAGTATGGCGCATAACAATAGCAGGTCTTTGTTGTTTACTGTTGGAGTACCGGCCACTTTGGAATTGACAACAAGCGAGATAAAAAGAACCGTTATGGCAAGCAGCACAAATCCTGCACTTGAGGCAAACAATTGGTTTTGTCTCGTTTCAGATTCTAGTGCCTGTAGCTTTATAATATCGGCTTCTGATACTTTTTCTCCTTCCCGTAGAAGCATCTCTCCTTGTTTGACTTGGGTCAAAACGGCCTTGACTTCACCTACCACTTTCTTCTTGCGTTCTTCGGTCTCCCTTTTATTCAGTGTTAAGTTGGGAAGAGTCAGACGCTGCGCCATATCTATAACAAGGTTGCGCAGGGAATAACCGACATCCTTGAGTTCACCTCTGCCAGTGTTAGCTATGGCCGTCTTGGCCTCGTCAAGACTATAAAACTTTTGGAGATTACTGGTCGAACCCTCTTCTTTTGATGAAAGCTTGCGAATCACGATTCCTTTGCCCCTTTCCTGGAGCAAAAGTTGTTTGTTGGCCACTATTCCATTGTTCTGTACAATCCGAAGTAACAGATTGATATGTTTTGCAATAGAGTCAGAGAAGTTCTCCTTCTCTAATATTTTGTATGCTCCCTTGCTGACTTGAATCTCAAGCATTTTTTCAAAATTTTCTTTTTCTTTCAAAATCAACTCATGAAGAGAACCGGGTGGGAGTTTTTGATTCTTTGCCAAACTAGGTTGCTTTTGATCAGTGGTATCAGGCTTGCCCGGTGAACTCAAATCCCTCATATACTCGAAAGCCTGCGTGACACGCTCGGCAAGCTTGGCAGAGAGAGTATCATCAAGATCGTAAATCATTAGAACGGATCGAGCAGCCTTCTCGCGCCTCTTTTGGGTAACCTCTTTATCTTCAATGAGAAAGTCCTTGGGCGATTTGATGTCCTTTTGAACAACATCACCAACCTGATACTGGGGAGCGGTCTTCAAGAGATTAGGGAACAAAAACAGAGCAATGAGAAAGGTTGTCCCTAACAATAGAAGCAAAAGAGTCCGCGAACGATCGTGGACACCCTCAAGAAAGGCTATGCTTTGTTTTTTTATCTTTTCACTATAACTCATTTGACCGGCCTGCTCCCCGCAAGCCCCGCCTGGAAGGGCGGGGTCAAGGGGAGCTATATAAGAATGTTCTGATTCCTTACCGGGCTGCGAAGCACTGCCGTAAGGCAGAAATCCCGCCCGGAAGGGCGGGGAGCTTCACTCGTCCAATCCTCTTCAAAATTATCGTTATTGATCCACCTTTTCTTTTTTATCAAGGTCTTCGTAAGCCTTGATAATATCTTGTACCAATCGATGCCTGACCACGTCTTTTTTGGAGAACATTATAAAACCAATCCCTTCTATGCCCTGCAAGATATTCTTTGCTTGTACGAGACCCGAAACTTTTTCGTTAGGCAGGTCGATCTGGGTAATATCACCGGTGATAACCGCCTTGGAACTGAATCCAAGACGTGTCAAAAACATCTTCATCTGTTCCGACGTCGTGTTTTGGGCTTCATCCAAGATTACAAAGGAATCATTGAGGGTTCGGCCTCTCATAAACGCCAGTGGCGCCACTTCTATTGCTCCTTGCTCGATGAGTCGAGAGGCTTTTTCATAACGCATCATGTCGTGAAGGGCATCGTAGAGCGGCCTCAAGTAAGGGTTTATTTTTTCGTAAAGATCTCCAGGAAGAAAGCCCAGGCTCTCTCCAGCCTCCACAGCGGGACGCGTTAGGATAATTCGATTGACACGACCTTTTGCAAGCAAAGAAACCGCCATGGCCATGGCCAGGTATGTCTTGCCGGTGCCTGCGGGCCCGATACCAAAGACGATGTCGAACTTTCGGATAGCGTCAATGTACTCCTTTTGTGCCAGGCCCTTAGGCGTAATCGGTCTCTTCTGAGAAGTAATATAGACAGTGTCCAGGAAAATTTCCTTGAGCTTTGCGCGATCATCGGTACTCAAGATACGGATGGCATAATCGACATCGCCTTGGTAAATCGGATACCCTTCTTCAATGAGGCTATATAGTTGTTTGAGGAGCTTTTCTGCAAGCTGCGTGTTTATGACATCGCCGAGGAGAATAACCGTATTACCCCTGGCGTGGATTTGGATATCTAGGGTATCCGAGATCTCCCGGAGATGCCGATTCTGCTCGCCAAATAGGCTCCTTGCTACGAGATTATCGTCAAATGCAATCTTGAGTTCCTGCAGGTCTGCTGTTTCAGGTTTACGAGGGGCTGATCGTGTCTTCATAGTGGCAGAAATTCGTATAACACTTCTGAGTACTTTTGCACTATAAAAATCAGAGGTATCTATCTTCGACTCGTAGGAAAAATGGCTTGACTTGAAAAGGGCCATTTGTTACACGCCCACTAGGTCAAAATCTTAATAAAAACGGAAACATCGATGAATATACTTGATATCGCTATCGGCGTTATTGCCGGGTTTTGCCTCGTTCATGGTATTTTCAGGGGAGTTGTAAAGGAAATAACCTCCATTGTCGGCGTTTTTGTTGGTTTTTACGCTGCTTACACCTATTATCCAGTCGTAGGGAACTGGATTTCTCATCTAATTAAGGATAAATCGTATTTAAACATCGCTAGTTTCTTTATTGCTTTTACCATTGTGTTCCTTGCCGTCGGCTTGGTCGGCATTGTCCTTAAGTATTTGGCAAAAGCGGCTACTCTTGGCTGGGCTGATCGCATCCTTGGTGGCACCTTTGGTATTGTGAAGGCTGTTCTTATTGTCTCAGTCTTGATGGTGCCGCTTACGACCTTTCTTCCCCAAAAATCCCCTTTCATTAAGGACTCACTCCTCGCACCCCATGTGAGCGCTATAACTGAGAAGATAGTAGCTGTAGTACCAAAGGAAATGAAACAACAGTTCGGCGATAACATCAACGCACTGAAGGAAGCTTGGAAAAAGGTCTAATATCCCTGCCGGCCGGCCTTGAAGGCCTTATCGCCCTTGTTAAGATCCTGCGAAGCGACGACGGTTGCCCGTGGGACCGCGAGCAAACACCAGAGCAGATCAAGACCTATTTGCTGGAAGAGGCGTATGAGGTTCTCGAGGCCCTTGAGTCGGGTGATCGTGAGAATATATGTGGTGAACTGGGAGATCTGCTCTTTCACATTGTATTTCTTGCGAGAATCTTTGAGGAAGCAGGGGACTTCAATATAAGTGATGTATTACAAAGAATTACTGAAAAAATGATTCGGCGTCATCCCCATGTCTTTGGTGAGGCGCAGGTGTCAAGTTCTGAGGAGGTCAGAGATAGATGGCATGAGACTAAAATGGCAGAGGCCAAGGATAATGGCGCAACCCCGAGTTCCTTTCTTGATTCAGTTCCGCAAAAACTCCCGGCATTGATGCGGGCCTACCGCATCAGCGAACGCGCTGCCAAACTCGGAATCGACAGGACAAATATTAATAGAGTTCTCAAGAGGTTGGATCAAGAAGTCGCAGGGTTAAAATCTGCCGTGAAAACCACAAACTCAGAAAAACTGGCCGAAAAGTTTGGAGATCTGCTCTTTACAATGGTGAATCTGGCTCGGTCCGTACGGGTTCATCCTGAAACCGCCCTTGCCCGGACCATTTCAAGATTTGTTAAGCGTTTTAACATCATTGAAGAGTCTCTAAGAGGGCAGGGACGCACTTTAGAATCTGCATCCCTTGAAGAGATGGATACGATATGGGAAAAGTGCAAATAGGAAAAGCTTTGCTTTGAAGGGCATCCCACGTGTTCTTTCAAGCTTTACATGAAGATTGTCCCATCTTATCTCTGCCCCTCCTCAATTTCAACGACCTTTTGAACCTACCATACTTTTCGATTCCTTTTGATACTTGTGTCCAGTCTCCGGTGATCCTCATCTGAAAGATCTTAAAGATCAAGGGAAAAAGAGCAGGGCACCTGAAACGACTTTGACTTAAGTTGCTGATCGCTATTTTTTGACCCTGAACATATGCACGTTCTGCACCAACGCCCCCTTTTCCGTCCCTTGGATGATCTTCAAAAAATCACCATATTTGCCTTGTTTTCTGAGATCCATTTATCAAACTTTTTGCGCAGCCAGCGCTTAAACCAAGACCTTGTATTTGGCACCAGGATCCCAACGCCTGCCAAATCGGTGACAAATCCAGGGGTAAGCAACACAACGCCGGCAACAAAGATTAATAGGGCGTCCACCATCTCCTCTGCCGGCAGTTCCCCACGGTTCAGGCTTTGTCTGACCCTCATCATAGTTTTGATTCCCTGAAGTTTAGCCAGATAAGCGCCCAAGAAACCTGTCAGAATTACGACAAGAATGGTGTTGAAGGCCCCCAGATAATACCCGATCTTTATCAACAGATAGAGTTCAAGGAAGGGAATGAGCGTAAAGGCCAGGAACAGCTTTAGTAACACCTTAGTTAGTCCTCACCGGTTATCTATTTGCACGTAATGGTTGATCATTCGGGGTAAGGAAAGCCGCTTAAGCATATGCGGGCACCTTATCTTGTGTCAAGGTTGAGAGGCGTGTTTCTTCATTGACGATGAAGTCCTTACCTGATATTTATATTAATTGATGGCCACCCAAACCATGCACTATCTTCACCAATCCTGTTTCTCACCTCAAAACGCACAATTTGGATCTATATTCATTGCCTGAATGAAAAGCGGTTTGTCCAAACTATCATACAAACAAATCATTGACGAATTGGCTGCATCCTACGGCATCGAGCCGGAATATAGGGACACTTGGGGTCGCGTACACCGAACCTCGTTAGGCGCCAAACGAAACATCCTCAAGGGACTGGGGGTGGGCGTTGATACCGAGGCTCAGGCAAATGAGGCATGGAATGCAAGGGAAAAAGACAAATGGTTGCGCATGGCAGAACCCACCGTCGTGGCGACACTCTCCAGCCCGCCAAAAGAGCTGACATTCCAAATACCACTTAGGTCTCAAAGTGCTTCAGCAGACTCAGTGACTGAGGATCTGGAGGTTTCCCTAAAAGTCACAGATGAGAACGGTACGGTCCGACGCCTTGATTTCACCTACAAGGACTTGTCTTTTTGTGAAACCAGGCAAGTTGACAATAAGGTATACGAGCGTTGGAGTCTGCCGTTTCCTCAACTCCAGACGCTCGGCTATTACAGATTTCACCTCTCCGTAAGCACCGAAGCCCAGCAGAAATCGCAAACCATATTTGTTGCAATTTGCCCTGACAAAGCCTATCTCCCGCCCTCTTTGCAGGGCGATGGGCGCGCCGCTGGTATTGCCATAAGCCTATACGGAGTGCGGTCCAGAAGAAACTGGGGGGTTGGCGACTTAGGCGATCTGAAAGAAATCGTTGATTGGGTGGCTGAAGATCTCCACGGGAGCATTGTTGGTTTGAACCCACTGCACGCCATCTTTAACCGGAGCCCTTACAACACCAGCCCTTATCTTCCTACTAGCAGATTTTACCGCAATTTTATCTACCTCGATGTTCCTGCCATGAAGGATTACCAAGACTCTCCGGAAGCTCAGACACTAGTTAATGCCCCCGAGACGCAGCGTCTGCTGTCTAAACTCAGGGCCTCGGAAACGGTTCAGTATGAACAGGTGGCTGCGCTCAAGCAAAAAGTGTTGAAAGAGATTTTTCAAGCTTTTCTTGAGAATCATTGGAACAAACCAGGACACAAGACCGACCACCAGAAGGAGCTTGAAAACTACATCGAGAGGGAAGGGCTCCTGTTGGATAACTTTGCAACCTTCTGCGCCTTGGATTCAGCCATACACTCCCGCGATCCACAAGTGTGGACCTGGCCACAATGGCCGCCAGAATACCAGAGACCTGACAGCAAAGCGGTCCAACGATTTCAACAGGAACACTCGCAGGAGGTCCTTTTTTATAAATACGTACAATGGCAAATAGAAAACCAACTATCTGAAGTTCAAAGTTTTGCAAGAAAGCGGGGAATGTGTATTGGGCTCTATCACGACCTGTCGGTTGCCATAGACCGCTTTGGCGGGGATTTTTGGGCCTACCAAGATTTTTTTGTATCCGGGATCCATGTAGGCGCCCCTCCAGATGCATTTTCACAACATGGTCAGGACTGGGGCTCCCCTCCGCCTAATATGAAAAGATTCCAAGAGAGCGGCTACGACCTGTTTGTGAAAGAGATTCAGAAAAACTGCGCCTTCGGGGGTGCCTTGCGGATAGATCACGTTATGAGGCTTTTTCGCATCTACTGCATACCAGATGGCGAGCCACCAAAGAAAGGGGCTTATCTATCACAGCCTTTTGAAGATTTGCTCAGGATTCTCGCCCTTGAGAGTATTCGGAATGAGGTAGTCATCATAGGCGAAGACCTTGGTACTGTGCCGCTACACATACGAGATAGACTAAAGGAGAAAAACATCTTTTCATACCGACTTCTCTATTTTGAGAAAGACGATGAGCAAGACTTTGTACGCCCTCAGGATTACCCCGAATTGGCACTTGTGACGGTTGCAACCCACGACCTACCTACATTGGCTGGGTTCTGGACCCATAGGGACATCGAGGTACGCAAGGAAGCTGGTATGTTTGCCAAACAACAGGCTGTCATCAACGCTGTCGCTGAAAGAGACGAAGACAAGCAGAAATTGTTGGCGTGCCTACAGGACCTGGACCTCCTTTCCGCAGGCTGTGACAGAGGTGTAAGGACCTATCCCGAGGTCACCGGAAAGGTTCACAATGCAGTAATCGGTTTTCTTGCGCTCACGCCTGCAAAGCTCTTCGTTCTGAGCCAGGATGACCTGTTCAAGGAAAAAGACCAGCAAAACCTTCCTGGAACCACGGCAGAATATCCAAATTGGTCTCTGAAGATGAAATACTCGGTGGAACAATTGCGCAAAGACCCAAATGCAAAGGCCTTTTGTGACATGTTCCGAGACTGGATCGACAGATCAGGACGAAATAAGCGAACAGTTTAGGGGGGTGCCATGTCAAAAAAGAAGGAAAAGACGAAGTCCTCTTTAAGACCAAGAATCTCCAGAGAAATTGACAAGACTGAGCTCGGCAAACAGCGGACGGAAAAGATCAAGAAGGACGGCTGGCCCAGGGAAGAGAGAATCTTGGAGCGACTGCAAAAGGCCAGAATCAAAAATGTCGAGTTCAAGATCTTAAAGGATGAACATTACAACAAGCATAAGAAAGCCGACAAAAAGATAGGGGGAGTTCGGGGGAAATTCCACCCATCTCTTGATAGGACGCGCAAACGAACCTGAGGATACCAATAACTGATTTCAAAACCCCTTTCCTCGTTTGGTTTGACCATTTTCGAAAGTTCTAAGCTCGCTTCGCTAAAATTGTAGCACGTAGTGAAGCCATGCGCTAACTCGGGCTAACGCCCTCAAACAGTTACAATTTTTTCACGCTCCGCTTCGCTAAGAACTTTTAGCAAAAATGGCCAAAATGGACTCGTCAAA